>NZ_JTLG01000044.1:119290-119594 GCF_000799095.1 Chitinibacter sp. ZOR0017
TCCAGCTTCACCAGTACGGTAAATACTGGCATCAGTATTGTGTTGAAGGCATTGTCGGGCTTCGGTTTGGTGAATATACCCCTGCAGTCGTTAGCACGAGTCGCCCGTGGAGCCACGCCGTTCGGGAGGCGGTTGGCAAGGCATGGCGTAGCTTGGCGGCTTTGCCGCCTTAGCGGAGACTGTGGCCTTGGGCCATTTTAAGATGCGGCTGTTTGAGCGTTGCGACGTTAGCGCAACGCGAGTTTGTCGCATCGCCTTGCCAAGCGCTGGACGGACGGGGTTTCGCGGTGATCGGGCGCGTTAG
>NZ_JTLG01000044.1:119604-265876 GCF_000799095.1 Chitinibacter sp. ZOR0017
CACCGCCTGCGCCAGCAGGCTAAGCATCACCTGCAAGATCGCATTCAACTTGGATTGGCGGCTGCGCAACTTGGCCTGCGGCCTTCGAACAGTGCTCGCCGAAACACCGCCCCGCTTGTTCCTCGCTCGGCGGCGCTGAAGGGGAGAACCCGCCCCAGCTTCACCAGCGCGGTAAATACTGGCGGCAGTATTGTGCTGAAGGTATTGCTGTACTTTGGTTTGGTGCATATACCCCTGCTGGTGTGAGCACGGATCGCCTTTTGAGCTGCGACGCTAGCGTGCAGCGAGTTTTGCGGCGCAAAAGCGACGCGATAATTAGCTCGCCTGCGAGCCACTCCCTGAGCTGATATATTGCTTACACAATATTGATGGGAGAACAGGATGAATCCTTTAATACAGCAGCTGAGCACAACTTTGCTGTGGTTGGTGCCATTCGCAATTGTGGCGGGCTTCTTTCGTTCGGCGACATTCAAGGGCTGGATGGGGGAACAGATGGTGCGTTGGTCTGCTCGATGGCTACTAGATCGCGAAAGCTATCAGGCGATTCACAATGTTACGCTCCCAACTCTGGATGGTACGACCCAGATTGATCATATTTTTGTTTCCCAGTACGGCATTTTTGTCGTGGAAACCAAAAACTATAGCGGGTGGATTTTTGGCAAGCCAGAGCAGGCAAGTTGGACGCAGAAACTCTATCGCCATTCCAATCAGTTTCAAAATCCATTGCTGCAAAACTATAAGCATGTCAAAGCGCTGGAGGCGGCATTAAATCTGCCCGCTGAAAAGTTCAAATCAGTGATCGTGTTTGTTGGGGGGAGTACGTTTAAAACAGACATGCCGCCAAATGTGACTTACGCCGGCGGTTATGTGCGGTACATCAAGTCTTTTCGTGAGGTCATCTTGAGCGTGCAACAGGTTGAGGCAGCGGTGGGCGCCATCCAGTCCGGTCGTCTCAAACCCAGCATGGCGACCAATGCGGCACATGTGCGTCATTTGCAGCAACGTGCCGATATAACAGCAGAACGACTCTGCCCGAAGTGCGGCTCTGCCCTAGTGGTTCGTACCGGTAAAACTGGCAAACAGGCTGGCCAGCGGTTTTGGGGTTGTAGCCAATATCCGCGCTGTCGCTTCACACAGTCTGTAGGTTGAGCTGGGGGCATAGCCGCCGAGCACACTGCCACTTCGCATCACTGCACATAGCGCTTGCGCGCTGTTTTGCTGTGCTGCAGCCAACCCACCACCGCGCTGATCGGTAAGATCAGCAAGGGAAAAAAGATCACGGCTGCCAGCAGGGCGAGTAAGAGTTGAATGTCGTTCATACGAGCTCCGCGCACAAGATAGTCGCTATAGCCTACGGGGCTGGGGCTTAAAATAGTGTCAATTCTGCGGCGGGCGGAATATAAAATGCGTAAAAATCTGGCTGACTCTTTGGTCAGTGGCTATGCGGCGGCCGAGTGAAGTCTCAGCCGTTTAGCAAATTGGGAACCCTCAGCCCCTGCGCTGGTCGCATTTATTTTGGGCGGAACTTTGCGATGACAGCCACCGAACAACAAGCCATTCTGGCGATTACTTTGCTGGCCGCGTTTTGCGATGGTGATAAAGATCATCGCGAGCGTGATGCGATTAAGGGTATTGCGGCTAATCTGGGCACGCAGGGCGTCGATTTGCCGCGGCTGTATCAAGATGTTTTGCTGGCGCGCTATACCCTCAGCGATGCCGTAGCCGCCTTGCCGCTGGGGCCGCTGCGGCAATTGGCCTATGAAATGGCGGTGTGTGTGGTGGATGCCGATGGGCGGCAAACGGCGGCGGAGGCGGATTTTTTACTGCAATTGCGCGAGGCGCTGCAGCTCAAACACGAGGCCAGCCAGATCGAGGCGGAAGCCAATGCCTGGTTCGGCTACGATAGCGCCCCAGCCGCTGTGCCGGCGGCGGCGATGGGCGCCGGAATGGGGGCAGCGACTGCTGCGGCAACGCTCAACCCGGCCGCAGGGATTAGCCCAGCAACACGCCCAGATCCGACCGGCCTGATTGTATTGCCCGAGGCGGCGGCACAGCAGCTGGATCAAAGCGTGCTGCGCTTTGCGATTGTATGCGGGGCGCTGGAGCTCTTGCCGCAATCCTGGGCCACCATGGCGATTGTGCCGCTGCAGCTCAAGCTAGTGCACAGCGTGGGCAATGCCTATGGCGTCGAGCTAGATCAGGGCCATGTGCGCGAGTTTCTGGCCGCGGCTGGTGTGGGGCTCACCTCGCAATATGTCGAGCAATTTGGCCGCAAATTGCTGGGCGGGCTGCTGGGTAAATACGTGGGCAAAACCGCCGGCAAAATCGGTGGTGCGGCCACGGGCGTGGCGATGTCGTTTGCCACCACTTACGCGCTGGGGCAGCTTGCCAAGCGCTATTACGCTGGCGGGCGGCAAATGCAGATGGCGGTGCTCAAAGACACCTTTAACCAGCTGCTGGGGCCGGCCAGACAGCTGCAGGCGCAGTATTTACCGCAGATTCAGCAACAAGCGCGCCAGCTGGATGCGGCCACGGTGATGAAGCTGGTAAAAACCGGGGTGTGAGGCAGGCTGGTAATCTGTGCGGCTAGGCGAGGGCGCGCACCAGGGTGACTACCCATTCGGCCAGTCGGCCGCTGCTGTAGATCACCTGCGCTTGCCCCCACTGCCATAGGCTTTCGCGCAGCGGGCGCAGCCAGGTTTCACCGGGGCGGTGCATGGCCACCCAGATGAAATACAGCACGCCCGCCCAGCAGGCGAGGAATATCAGGTTTTCCATCGGGCCATTGGCTTTAAAGAGATTAAGGCTGAATTTCTTGCGCACCGGCCACAGCAGCGGTACGCCCGAGGGCGTGAGCAAATCGCCCAGAATATGCGACAAATAGCCAATCACCAGCGGCAATACCGGCCATTCGCGCTCACCTGGGTGCGTGAGCAAAAACCAGATCACCAGCCCCACCATCAATAGCGAATGGGTAATGCCACGGTGGCCAAACAACTTGGCCAGCGGTATCGAGATATACGGCACAATCCGCCCCAGTGTGGATTTGGGGTGATCCAGATCGGGCAATAGCCCAGCCGCGCCGGCGATAGCCACTTCATAAATATGCGGCATGCGCCCTAAAATTCCCACACTGCAGCCAACCATTAGCAGCGAAGCAAAGGCAATATGGGTTTTGGCGATCATGATGGCGGGGCGCTAAATCTAAACGGCGGCGGCGGGGCAGCGAGGGTAGCTGATTTTTGACCGTTTGTCAGCTCAAACGCAGCCAATACGCCATAAAAAAACCGCCTAAGCCGGCGGTTTCGTTATGTTGGTGCTGCGCGAGCTTTAGCGGCCGCGCAGTTTACCCACCAGGGTGACGACTACCAGCGCTACCGCACCGGCAATCACACCCACTAGCAGATTGCCAATACTGGGCACTACGGCGCCAAGCACATTGCCACTTTCGGCGGCCAGATGTTCCAGCCCGTGATGCAGCTGCGGAATACCGTGCACTAAAATCCCGCCCCCCACGAGGAACATCGCGGCGGTGCCGACGATGGTCAACAGCTTCATCAGCTTGGGCGCCGTGGCGACAAAGCCGCTGCCCAATAGCTGCGCCACGGGGCGATCTTGTTTTTGCAGCCAAAAGCCGATGTCATCCAGCTTCACAATCCCGGCCACCAGCCCATACACCCCCACGGTCATAATCACGCCAATGCCGGCCAGTACGGCAAATTGGGTGCTCATCGGTTGGCCCGCCACCGTGCCCAGCGCAATCACAATAATCTCGGCCGAAAGTACAAAATCGGTGCGGATCGCGCCTTTGATTTTTTCTTTTTCCAGCGCGGCTAGGTCAATGCTGCCATCGGCCAGGGCTTGCAGATGGCTATCGTGCTCGGCGCTGTCTGCGGCTTCATCATGCGGCAGGAATTTATGCGCGAGCTTTTCGACGCCTTCAAAACACAGATACAGCCCGCCGATCATCAGGAGCGGAATCACCGCCCACGGCGCCAAGGCGCTGATCAATAGCGCAGCCGGTACCAGAATGATTTTGTTTTTCAGCGAACCCACGGCCACCGCCCAGACCACTGGCAATTCGCGCTCGGCACGCACACCGTTGACTTGCTCGGCATTGAGCGCCAGATCGTCGCCCAGGACCCCAGCGGTTTTCTTGGCGGCTACTTTGGTCATGACGGCGACGTCATCCAAAATGGTGGCGATATCGTCCAACAGCGTCAGTAAACTGGCTCCAGCCATGATGTTTCCTCTCCGTGCAGATTAATTTTTATTAAGCTTGGCAGTGTGCCGTTACTCGTCCACTTTGGCAAATCGCGGCTGGGCTTGGCCATCAATGGTGACGTCTTCCAGAAACATCGCCAGCGGGCGCGCCCACCAGCCCCGCTCGCCATACTGCGGCTGATAGATCACCAGCCATTCATCGGTTTCGGAATGACGGGCGATGTCGAGCGCGCGATACAGATTGCCTTTGTAATGCCGGTAAAGGCCGGGGGTGAAGTCGGGTTTTGGGATGTCGCTCATAGGTATGTCTCGCTAAATTACGATGGGATTGGCTTGTGGGGCCATACCCTATAAATCTAGGGCAAAAAAATGGCCACCCGCAGGTGGCCATGTGCTGTGTACTGCGTTTACAGCTTGCCTTCCAGCCAGCTGGCAGCGGCTTGCAGCGCGTCGCCGACTTTGTCGGTGTCCGGGCCACCAGCTTGAGCCATGTCTGGGCGGCCACCACCTTTACCACCGACCACTTGCGCGGCCACATTCACCAGCTCGCCCGCTTTCACTTGGCCAGTCAGATCTTTGGAAACGCGCGCGATCAGGCTCACTTTCCCTTCGTTCACGCAGGCCAGCAGCGCGATACCGCTTTGCAGGCGATCCATCAGCTTGTCGCTCATCTCGCGCAGCATGCCGGCTTCTACGCCTTCCACCACGCTGCCGATGCATTTCACGCCACCGATGGTGCGCATGCCCACGCCAATCAGCTGATCAAGCTGCGTGAAGGCCATCTGGCCTTTCAGCGCCGTCACTTCTTTTTGCGCGGCTTTGAGTTCGGCTTGCAGTTTTTCCAGCTTGCTGATCAGCTCGCCACCTTGGGCGCCAGTCAGGCTGGCGGCGGCTTTAAGCTCGGCATCTTGCGCTTGCACTGCGGCCAGCGCCGCAACGCCGGTAATGGCTTCAACGCGGCGTACGCCTGCGGCCACGCCACCTTCCGATACGATCTTGAAGAGGCCGATATCGCCAGTGCGGCCAACGTGCGTACCGCCACACAGCTCGGTCGAGAAGTCGCCCATTTTCAATACGCGCACTTCATCGCCGTATTTTTCGCCAAACAGCGCCATCGCGCCGGATTTGATCGCATCGTCGTAGCTCATCAGCTTGGCCACGGCTTCTTCATTGGCCATGATCACGTGATTCACCAGGCTTTCGACTTTGCTCAGCTCTTCGGCGGTCAGCGCTTTGGGGTGCGAGAAGTCAAAACGGGTGCGCTCGTGAGTAACCAGCGAGCCTTTTTGCTCCACGTGGCTGCCCAGCACTTCGCGCAAAGCGGCATGCAGCAAGTGCGTGGCGCTGTGGTTACGCTGGCTGGCTTGGCGCTTGGCAATGTCGATGCTGGCCGTGACCGCATCGCCCACTTTCAGGCTACCGCTGATCAGCACGCCCTGATGGCCAAATACATCGGCTTTGATTTTCTGGGTGTCGGTGACGTTAAACACGCCCGCGCCAGCGATCACACCGGTATCACCGGCCTGACCACCAGATTCGGCGTAGAACGGCGTGTGATCCAGCACGATCACGCCTTCATCGCCATCGGCAAGGCTGTCTACCGGCTCATTGCCTTTGTACAGCGCCACCACTTTGGCCGCGCGGCTTGCTTCGGTGTAGCCGTGGAAGCACGACGCCTCGCCTTCGTAAGCCAAACCAGCGGCCATTTTGAATTGGCCCGCGGCTTTAGATTGCTTGCGCTGCGCTTCAAGCGCGGCTTCAAAGCCCGCGATATCAACAGTGACATTGCGCTCGCGGCACACGTCAGCCGTCAGATCGATCGGGAAACCATAGGTATCAGACAGCTTGAATGCTACATCGCCATCGAGCACTTGCTTGCCGCCGGCCAGTACCGTGTCGAGCAGGGTCATGCCGTTTTCCAGTGTGCGGCCGAAGATTTCTTCTTCGGTCTTAAGTGCATCAATGATGTGCTCTTTACGCTGGCGCAGCTCAGGGTAGGCGTCACCCATAATCTCGGCCAGTGGGGCCACCAGTTTATGGAAGAAATAGCCTTTCTGGCCCAGTTTGTAACCGTGGCGGATGGCGCGACGGATGATCCGGCGCAATACATAGCCACGGCCGTCATTACTTGGTAGCGCGCCATCGGCGATCAGGAAAGCACACGAACGAATATGGTCGGCAATCACTTTCAGCGAAGGAGAATCTGCATCCGTGGCGCCGGTTTCGCGTTGCGCCGCAGCCAGCAAGTGCTGGAACAAATCGATTTCGTAGTTGGCATGCACGCCTTGCATCACGGCCGAAATCCGTTCCAGCCCCATACCGGTGTCAACCGATGGTTTGGGCAGTGGATGCAGCACGCCCGCTTCGTCGCGGTTGAACTGCATAAATACGTTATTCCAGATTTCGATATAGCGGTCACCGTCTTCTTCCGGCGATCCTGGAGGGCCACCCCAGTGTTGTGGGCCGTGATCGTAGAAAATTTCGGTACATGGGCCACATGGGCCGGTATCGCCCATCTGCCAGAAGTTATCCGACGCGTACGGCGCGCCTTTATTGTCGCCGATGCGGACGATCTTTTCCGCCGGTACGCCGACTTCTTTGTGCCAGATGTCATACGCTTCGTCGTCCGTGGCGTAGACGGTGACCATCAGCTTTTCTTTTGGAATGGCCAGCCACTCGGGCGAAGTCAGAAATTCCCAGGCATACAAAATGGCTTCGCGTTTGAAGTAATCGCCAAACGAGAAATTACCCAGCATTTCAAAGAAAGTGTGGTGACGCGCGGTGTAGCCGACGTTTTCCAGGTCATTGTGCTTACCGCCGGCGCGCACGCATTTCTGGCTGCTGGTGGCGCGGGTGTATGGGCGCTTATCAAAGCCCAGAAACACATCCTTGAACTGGTTCATCCCGGCGTTGGTAAACAGGATGGTCGGATCATTGGCCGGAATCAGCGATGAGGAAGCCACCACCTGATGGCTCTTGCTGGCAAAAAAGTCCAGGAACTTCTGGCGAATCTGGGAAGATTTCATAAGACGTTACACACGGGCACGGTTTAAATTCAAGACCATCGATTTTAAAGCAAAGCGCGGCGGGCGGGTAGGGTAACAGCCCAGACTGTGCTGGTCTTTGGCGCTGATGGCAGCGGTGGCGTTGCTGTTGGGGCTTTGCACCAGCCCGCGGGGTGCGGGCACCGTGCTTGCGCTGCGAGATTGAGCGGGCTTTAGGCTGCGCTATTGCGCAAGTAGGGTGCTGCCTGATGATTTAGGTTGGGGTATATGGCTGTAGCTTAATTGAATTATTGATCTTAAGCTTATACTTGGCTGGGTATCAATCAAAATCGGGTGCGAAGTCCATGTCGTCCTCATCCATGCCGCCACCCTGTACCACTTTGTAAATCACACCGGTGCTAAAGCCACGGCTGGCTAAAAAGCGCAGTTGCTTGGCGCGCTCTTTGGCGTCTTGCGGCGGCTGGCCAAATTTTTTCTGCCACAGGCGGCGCGCGGTGGCTTCTTCCTGATCAGCTACTTGCTCCAGACTCTGCTCAATCAGCTCGCTGGCCACGCCTTTTTGCCGTAATTCTTGCTTAAGCCGCCCGGGACCATAGCGCTGGCTGCGAAAATGTGTCCATTGCTCTGCAAAGCGCTCATCCGAGAGCCAGCCTCGTTGCTCGAAATCATCCAAAATCTGCTGCAGCTCGGCCTGTTGGGCTTCTAGCTGCTCGGGGTCGAGCTGTAGGCGTAGCTTGCCGGCTAGCTCGGCGCGCGAGTATTCGCGTTTGCTTAAAAATTGCAGCGCCTTATTGCGCAGACTGAGCGGTGGTTTCATCTGGGTAGAGGCTGGTGAGTGGATTAAGTGAGGCGTGTGCTGGTTTGGCAGGGCCAAGAAAAAGCCCCCGCAGGGCGGGGGCTGTGGGGTGGGCTTATTCGCCCAGATCACCATCCAGATCGCCGCCCATTTCGATCGGCAGCGGTGCGCCGCCAATTTTCTCGCGGACTTTATTCACGATTTCTTCGGCCAGCTCGGGGTTGTCTTTCAGGAATTGGCGGGCGTTTTCCAGGCCTTGACCAATCTTATTGCCGTTGTAGCTGTACCAAGCACCAGATTTATCGATGATCTTGTTGGCCACACCTTGCTCGATGATCTCGCCTTCGCGGGAAATGCCTTCGCCATACATGATGTCAAAGGTGACCACGCGGAATGGCGGTGAAACTTTGTTTTTGGCGATTTTGACTTTGGTTTGGTTACCGATGATGTCTTCGCCTTTTTTCACTGCACCAATCCGGCGGATATCCAACCGTACAGAAGCGTAGAATTTCAGCGCATTACCACCGGTGGTGGTTTCTGGGCTTTGCCCTGGCATCATTGCGCCGATCTTCATGCGCAACTGGTTAATAAAGATCACCAGGGTGTTGGTGCGTTTGATGTTACCGGTGAGTTTACGCAGCGCCTGGCTCATCAGACGTGCCTGCAGGCCCACGTGCACATCACCCATCTCGCCTTCGATCTCGGCTTTGGGCGTCAACGCGGCAACAGAGTCCACCACGATGATGTCTACCCCGCCTGAGCGCACCAGCATGTCAGCGATTTCCAGCGCTTGCTCACCGGTGTCAGGTTGGGAAATCAGCATTTCTGATACGTTTACGCCCAGTTTTTGGGCATAGACTGGGTCGAGCGCGTTTTCTGCGTCGATATAGGCAGCCACACCGCCCAGTTTTTGAATTTCGGCCACCACATGCAGACACAGCGTGGTTTTACCGGAAGACTCTGGCCCGAAGATTTCAACAATCCGGCCACGTGGCAAACCACCCACACCCAGCGCCAGATCCAGGCCCAGCGAGCCGGTAGAGACGACTTGCAAGTCGTTTTCAATCTGGTTGTCGCCCATTTTCATGATGGCGCCTTTACCAAACTGGCGTTCGATTTGGGCTAGGGCGGCGGCGAGGGCCTTGCTTTTGTTGTCGTCCATGGTCATGTCCTGCGCGATTGGGTTTGGATGGAGTGATTATAGAACAATCGTTCTGTATTGCAATAGCTGGCGCAAAATTGTTGCGTGCAGCAAATTAGAAATTGAGCGAGATCTCGGGGCTACTTGGCAAGGTGAAGTAGAAAATCGTGCCTTCGTTCGGGGTGGATTTGGCCCAGATGCGCCCGCCATGGCGGCTGATAATCCGCTGGGTGGCGGTGAGGCCAATACCGTTGCCGCTGTATTGACTTTGCGAGTGCAGGCGGTAGAACGGGGTAAAGAGCTGCTTGGCCTGCGCCATATTAAAGCCGACGCCTTCATCGGCCACATAAAACACCCGCTGGCCATTGACCAAGGTCTGGCTGAAGGTGATTTTAATGACATCGCAGTGCTGGGAGAATTTCCATGCGTTTTCCAGCAGATTGTAGAGCGCGATGCGGATCAGTTTGGGATCGGCTTCGGCGCTCAGCGCCTCGCTGATATTGATGTCTTTGGCCCGATCTGGCTGCAGCATGGTGATTTCATCCATGATGTCTTGCGCCATTAAGCTCAGGTTGATTTCCTGCGGGCGAATTTCGGTGGCGAGGAATTGCTGCAGCATCAGCAAATCATCAATCCGGCTGCTCATGCTGCTGATGCTGCTGCGTATCCGCTGCAGATAATTGCGCGCATTGTTATCGAGCTGATCTTGGTAGTCTTCCAGCAAGACCTGATTAAAGCCTTCCACCGTGCGCAGCGGAGTGCGTAAATCCTGCGTGAGAATATTGATCAGAATTTCCAGCTCATGCTTGGTGGTGGCGAGCTCGCGGCTGCGCTCTTCCACCACTTCTTCGAGGTGATTGCGATAGTTTTCCAGCTGAATTTCATTGGCGCGGCGGCTGGAAATATCAAACAGAAAACCCTGCAAATGCGGCAGGCCGTTGGGGTCGAGATCGCAGCTGGCGCTGATTTGTACCCAGACTTCTTTGCCGCTGGCGGCCAGCAGCCGACATTCAAATTCATAAATCTGCCCCGGCTCATGTACATCGGCAAACAATGGATAGGCAAAATGCCGGTCATCCGGGTGCAGATAGCTGGTTAAAAAGCCTTCGCTATACCATTCGGACAGCGGATAGCCCAGTAATTGCTCGGCCTGCGGGCCCACATAGGTAAAGCGCCATTCTTCCGGGCGCGCATCCCAAGGGATCAGGCGGGTGGATTCCACCAGCCGGCGCATGCGATCTTCACTCACCCGCAGGGCGGATTCGATCTGCCGGCGGCTCATCAAGTCAGCTTCGAGCTGCAGGTTTTTTTGCTCGAGGGCGCCAATCATGTCTTTCAGTGCCAGGCGGTTGCGTTCCAGCGCGCTACCCAGCTGGCCGATTTCATCTTCGCGCTGCCATAAAAACGGCTGATCAAGCTGATGGCTGGCCAGCTGGCCGGCCTGTTTGGTTAAGCGCTGCAGGGGGCGCAAGACGCGGGAATTAAGCAAAAAGAGAATCAGGCCCAGGCTAAACACCACCTGTAGCACCACCGCCACCAGATACTGGCGTAGCTTATTGCGGATATTTTCGGTCGCAAGGCCGTCATCCAGCTCCAGCGTGACATTGCCGATCACATTGCCTTGCTTGCTCACCAGATGCGAGAGTGACGAGAGCTGGCCTTTGCGGCGCTCGGGTTTGTCACTACTTAGAAAAATCCCCAGCGAGGCATCGTTCACCACGATGCGCACCACGCGCTGATCGCTCATCACCGATTCGAGTAGCGGTTTGCCCGATTCGGGGGCCAGATTCCACAGCGGCTCCTGCATGCCCAGCACCAGAATGTCCACCAGCCGCTCGTGGTCTTGCTGCATATAGTTTTCGGCTTGTTGCAGTTCGGTGCGGATGCTCAGGTAGCCATTGAGCGTTGCGGGCAGCAACAACCCAAGCAAAATTGCCAGAATAACCGCCGGACGCAGAGACAGATTCATGCCGGAATGCTCGATTCATACGGTCTTAACACAGATACCTTGCAGTCTAATCGAGTTTATTTATTCAGACCATGTCTTGTTCTGGCGCAAACTTGATCTGCACAACCGCGCCATCTGGGGCCTTGCCCGCATGGGATTTGATTTGTAGCAGCTTGCGCCGAAAATCCGCTGGGGATCACTGCACGCGCACGGCATAATAGCGGGCAAACAAACCATAACAGGGGCTCGCCATGAAAGTGATTGTTTTGGGTGCCGGGGTCATCGGGGTGACCACCGCCTGGTTTCTGGCGCGGGATGGCCATCAGGTCACCGTGATCGAGCGGGCGCAAGAGCCCGCGCGCGAAACCAGCTATGCCAATGGCGGGCAAATCTCGGTGTGTCACGCCGAGCCATGGGCTAATCCGAAAGCGCCGTGGAAAACCTTGCAATGGCTGGGCGAGGAAGACGCGCCGCTGTTGTTCCGCCTCAAGCTGGATTGGAATCAATGGCGCTGGGGTCTGCGTTTTTTGCAGCAGTGCACGCGCGAAAAAGCCAAATTCAATCTGCAAAATCTCGTCCGTTTGGGCCTGTATAGCCGCGATACCTTGCAAGGTCTGCGGGCGCAAACCGGGGTGGAATACAAACAGCGCACCGAAGGGATTTTGCATTACTACACCGATCCGGCCGAATACGCGGCAGCGATTCCGGCGGCGGCACTGATGCGCGAAGTAGGGCTAGATCGGCAAGTGAAAACTGCCGCCGAGTGTTTGGCAATTGAGCCAGCGCTGGCCAAGTCGCGGCATCCGATTGTCGGCGGCACCTATACGCCAAGCGATGAATCGGGCGATGCGCGGCTGTTTACCAATGAGCTGGCGGTGCGCTGTAGCGAGCTGGGCGTGGAGTTTCGCTACGACTGCGCCATCGAGGCGCTAGAGAAAATCGGCGACGATGTGCAAACCGTACGGGTGCGCAGCGCCGAGCAGGGCGTAGAGCGGCTGAATGCGGATCAAATCGTGGTTTGTCTCGGCAGCTACAGCCCGCTGCATTTGGCGCCGCTGGGGATTACGCTGGATATTTACCCTGCCAAGGGCTATTCGGCGACGATCCCGGTACTTGACCCGAGCCAGGCGCCGACTGTGAGCCTGACCGATGATGGCTACAAGCTGGTGTTCTCAAGGCTGGGCGATCATTTGCGTGTGGCCGGTACGGCCGAATTTAATGGCTACAATCTGGAGCTTAATCCGATCCGCTGTAAGGCGCTGATTGAGCGAACCAGCCAGATTTTCCCTGAGGGCATGGATTACGCGCGCGCTGAATTCTGGACGGGTTTGCGGCCGGCGACGCCGGGCAATCTGCCCTATATCGGCCAAACCCGTTATCCAAGTTTGTGGCTCAATACCGGCCACGGCACGCTGGGCTGGACGGAATGTTGCGGCTCGGCCAAGGCGATTAGCGATCTGATCGCCGGGCGGGTGCCTGAGGTGGATTATCCCTTCCTGCGGGGGATTTAATCGGGGCGAACTCGAAATGACAAAAGGGGTATTGCTCACCAAGGCTTGTAATAAAAAGCTTGGCGGGCAATACCCCTTTGATTCGGTGCGGGCACTCGCCGCGACGTATTACAGCTTCACCGCATGCTCACGCGTGGCGTGGAATTTCAGCTCAGGCCAGCGTTCCGTGGTCAGATCCAGATTCACGCGGCTGGTCGCCAGATAAGCCAGGCTATCGGCGGCATCGCGGGCCAGATTGTTCACCAGATTTTTCTCGAAGTCGGCGAGTTTTTTCGCGTCTTCACAGCTGACCCAACGGGCGGTGTAGATGGGCGACGATTCAAAAATCGCTTCCACGCCGTATTCGTTCAAGAGGCGTGAGGCCACCACTTCAAACTGCAGTACACCCACTGCGCCCAGAATCAAATCGCCGCCATTGAGCGGCTTGAATACCTGTACCGCGCCTTCTTCGCCCAGCTGTTGCAGGCCTTTTTGCAGCTGTTTGATTTTCAGCGGGTTTTTGATCCGCACCACGCGGAACATTTCTGGCGCGAAGAACGGAATACCGGTAAAAGTCAGCAGCTCGCCTTCCGAGAATGAGTCGCCAATCTGGATATTGCCGTGATTGGGCAGACCGATAATGTCGCCGGCGTAGGCTTCTTCGACTTGCTCGCGGCCTTGCGCCATGAATGTCACCACCGAATTGGCGGCGATTTCACGGTTGAGGCGCAAGTGTTTGAATTTCATCCCGCGGGTAAATTCGCCCGAGCATACGCGCAAGAACGCAATCCGGTCGCGGTGTTTCGGATCCATATTGGCCTGAATTTTGAATACAAAGGCCGAGAATTTTTCTTCGGTAGGCGCCACGTCGCGCTGCATGGTTTCCGATTCGCTCGGTTGCGGCGCCCAATCGACCAGCGCATTTAAAATCTCGCGAATACCGAAGTTATTAATCGCCGAGCCAAAGAACACCGGCGTGAGCGTGCCGGCGAGGAATTCTTCCAGATCGAACGGGTGCGATGCGCCGCGTACGAGCTCAAGCTCCATGCGGGTTTGGTCGATTTCGAGTGGGAACAGCTCATCCAGGCGTGGGTTATCAATGCCTTTGATGATTTCCACTTCATCCAGCGGGCCTTGGCCGGGGGTGAAGAGGATAATTTCATCCGACAAAATGCTGTACACCCCACGGAAGGTTTTGCCCATCCCGATCGGCCAGGTAATGGGCGCGCAGCGAATGCCCAGTACGCTTTCCACTTCGTCCAGTAGCTCCAGATTATCCCGCACTTCACGGTCGTACTTATTCATGAAGGTGATAATTGGCGTATGGCGCATGCGGCAGACGTTCAAGAGTTTGATCGTTTGCGCTTCCACCCCCTTGGCGGCATCAATCACCATCAGCGCCGAATCCACGGCGGTGAGTACGCGATAGGTGTCTTCCGAGAAATCCTGGTGACCCGGGGTGTCTAGGAGATTGACCACGTGCTCGCGGTAATCGAACTGCATGACCGAAGAGGCCACGGAAATGCCGCGCTGCTTCTCGATTTCCATCCAGTCGGAGGTGGCGAACTTGCCGCCTTTTTTGCCTTTGACGGTACCGGCGGCCTGAATCGTGCCCGAAAAATACAGCAGTTTTTCGGTCAAGGTGGTTTTACCCGCATCCGGGTGGGAAATAATGGCAAACGTACGACGACGCGCCACTTCGCTGCGAATATCCGGCATAGTCAAAAGAGGGACGGCAGAAAAACCCGCCATTGTACGCGCAAGCGGCGTTGGCGGGTAGGGCGCTTAGGCGGTCGGCAGGGTGATCGGCAGCAAGATGGTAAACACCGCACCGCCTTGCAGGTGATTACGGGCGGCAATATGGCCGCCGTGATCAAGCATGATCTGCCGACTGATCGCCAGCCCCAGCCCGGTGCCGCCGCCGAGGCGTACCCGGCTACTCTGGATAAATTTATCGAAGATGGTTTCCAGTTCGTTATCTGGAATACCGGGGCCATGATCGCGTACTTCCAGCCCGATGGCCGGGCTGCCATCGTCGAGCAAGGCCACCGGTAGGGTCTGGATTTCGATCCGGCTGTGGTTGGCGCTAAATTTGATCGCATTCGAGAGCAGATTCACGATAACCTGCGTGATCCGCGCTTTATCAAACACGGTAATCAGCTCTTGCTCGCCTTCTTGGAACTCGATCTGCAGCTGTTTGCCGGCAATGAGCGAGCCCATTTCGGCAATGGCTTGGCGAGTGATCACCTGCAGGCTGTGCTGGCCTTTGTCGTAGCTCATCTTGTTGGCTTCCAGCCGCGACATATCCAGCAGATCATTCAGGAGCAACAGCAGCCGCTTGCCCGAGGCATTGATGCGCTCGTAATAGCGGTTGAGGTGATTGGTTTCCGGCCCATCGAGCTTGCCGGTTTTGGCCAGCCCCATTTCGGAGAAGGACAAAATCGCATGCATCGGTGTGCGCAGCTCGTGGCTCATATTGGCGAGGAAGGACGACTTCGCCAGATTGGCGTTTTCGGCCACTTCTTTGGCATCGACCAGCCGGCGCTCGATTTCTTTAAGTTGAGCAATATCGGTAAAGAAGGCGTAGGCGTATTCAATGTTTTCCTGCTCATCCAAGACCACGCCGCTGTTGATCAGGAAGGGGCGGATCTTGTGATGCTGATCGAGTAATTCGATATCCTTGGTGGTATGTTCCTGCAAGGCAAGATCCATCAGGTCGTCCGGGAAGAACTGGGTACAGGTATCGCCCCAAATCGATTTCGGATTCAGCCCGATCAGCGCTTCGCGCTGATATCCCAGCAGGCGGGTGAACGATTGATTCACCTCGCGGATGCGATGGTCTGCATCAATCAGCAAGAAGCCATCCGCGGTCTGGTCAATAATCGTCCGGTTCAGACGCTCGGATTGGCGCAGCGACTGGGCGGCAATTCGTTGTGAGGTGATGTCTTCAATTACCGCAATCATGCCCTTGCTCATATCGCCCGCTACCAGCGCTTTGGCATAGATCATGGCCCAGAATGGCGAGTGATCGCGCCGGTACAGCTCGGTTTCACCCCGGAACACGCCGCCGGTAGCAATGCGTGACCAGATGCGCTGGCGCAGTTCGTCGTATTTGTCGGCTGAGCTAAAGAGCTGGCCAGTTTCGGTGCCGATAATATCGCTGCTGGCGTAGCCGAACAGCAGCTCAAAGGCCGGGTTTACGAGTCGCACTACGCCATTCATCGTCAGCATAATCGCCAGCGGGCTGGCATCGAGCACCGTGCGGATTTCGGTCGTGCGCTCTTGCACCATTTCATGCAACTGATCGCGGTGCTGACGTAATTCCTGCTCGGCTTGCCGGCGCTCGGAAATATCGCGGGCAGTGCAGCAAATGTAGGCTTCACGTTGATATTTGATCAGCGAGAGGGTGAGCTCCATCGCCAGTTTGTCGCCATTGCTGGTTTGCAGTGGCGTATCCACGGTGAGCTGCTTTTGTTCCTGCAGCGCATGCCAGTAATCCAGCCAATTCAGGTCGGTTAGCTCGGTAAAGAGATCGACAAAATGCTGATGATTGAGCTCTTGGCGGCTATAGCCCGAATGGCTGGCCATGCTTTTATTGGCATAGCGGATAAGCCCGCTTTGATCGCACCAGAGCGTGAGATCGGGCGATTCATCGACCGTGTGCTGGGTGAGAAACAGCCGGCCCTCAACTTGTTCGAGGTGGCGGATCTGCCGCAGCAGGATATACAACAGCAGCGACACCACGGCCATCAGCCCCATCGCCACCAGTATGCGGGTGATGGTTTGTTCTTTGAATGGGGCCAGAATCACGTCTAGATCATGGCTTACCGTGATAATCAGCGGCAGACCGGCCTGATTTACATTAAAGGTCAGTAGCTGCTCGCGGCCATTGGCAAACTGGACGCGCTCGGTGCTATGCCGACGCAAGCGCATCTGCTCGAACAGCAGCGTGTCATTTTGGCGCACATTGGTCGCAAGGCGGCTTTCATCGTAGGGGTAGTTCACCAGCACCACGCCATCACTGCGCAGCAGGTTGATGGTCACGCCCGGGGCGAGATCGAGAGATTCGTAAAAGCGCAGGAAATAGGTAGGTTCCATCCCCGAGAGCAATACGCCGCCAAATTCGCCCTGCGGGGTGTTAATGCGACGGGTAAGAGCGATGAGCCATTTGCCATCGGTACGCGACAGGATGGGTTCGCTGATAAATGGGGCGGTGCTATTGGTTTGACTGTGGTAGTGGAAATACGCCCGATCGCTGAGATTGATGTGCCGCGCCGGGTATTCCAGCCCGTGGCTATGAATGACGCCATCTGGGCCAATCGTGATAATGCCACGAATCTGCGGCGTGAGGCGCACCTTGTCTTTTAGTGAAAGGTGCATCAGGTATTCGTCGGCGTGGGTTACGCCGCCGAGGCGATCCAGATCTTCGGCGATGTTTTGCATCGCCTGTTCGACCGACACAAAGGCGCGGGTGGCATTTTCATCCAGCGCCCGGGCCAGAGATTGATCGCTGCGTTGGGCTTCGGCCAAGGCCTGATGGTAATCGCGAACAGTAATCCATGCCAGCGACAGCAGCACCAGTAAGACCATAACCCCATAAAACCCCAGTAAACCGCTGCGCAGACCACGCAGGGTCTGCCGGGTTTTGTGATTATTGGGGTGACTGGCTTGCCGAATTGCGCCCAGACTAAAGATTTTGTTTCGCCTCCAGCGCTTCCCAGCGCTCCAGTTTGGCCATAACCAGCTCTTCAATAGCCGCAATTCTATCTTGCATTTCGCGGGCTTTCAGCGGCTCTTTGCGATAAAGCTCGGGATCAAGCAAAGATTGTTGCAAATTTGCTTGCTCGGCTTCCAAAGCCTCAAGTTCGGCAGGCAGCCGTTCCAGCTCGCGGGTTTCGTTGTAGCTGAGCTTAGTGCGTTGATTGCGCGGCTTTTCAGCGCTGGTTTTGGCCGCTGGCGCACTGCTTGCCGGCTTTTTGGCGTCTTGCTGGGCCAGCATGCGCTCGCGGGCACTCATCCAGTCGGCATAACCACCGGCGTTTTCCAGGAGTACGCCATTGGGTTCAAAGACGATGGTCTGGGTGACGACATTATCCAGGAATGCCCGGTCGTGGCTGACCACAAACACGGTGCCGGGGTAGCTGGCTAGCAGCTCTTCCAGTAATTCGAGGGTATCGATGTCCAGATCATTGGTGGGCTCGTCAAGCACCAAGATATTGGCCGGTTTGGTAAACAGCCGCGCGAGCAAAAGGCGATTGCGCTCGCCGCCCGAGAGTGATTTCACCGGGCTGCGGGCCCGTTCGGCGGGGAATAGAAATTCTTCCAGATAGCCCATCACATGCTTGCGCTGGCCGCCGATCTCGACGTAATCATTGCCTTGGCCCACGGTGTCGGCGACCGATAGTTCTTCGTCCAGTTGTTCGCGGAACTGGTCAAAGTAGGCTACCTGCAAATTGGTGCCTTGTTTGACTGTGCCGGTGTCGGGCGCAAGCTGACCCAAAATCAGCTTCAATAATGTGGTTTTACCGGCACCATTGGGGCCGATCAGCCCGACCTTGTCGCCCCGCAGCAGGCGGGTGGTGAACGATTTGATCAGTACTTTTTCGCTGCCGTCCGGGTTGGGGTAGGCTTTGCTCACGTTTTCCAGCTCGGCAATCAGCTTGCCACTCCGCTCGCCGGCATCAAGCTGAAAACTAACATTGCCCACTCGTTCGCGTCGGGCGGCGCGATCGCGGCGCAATTGCTCGAGCCGACGTACGCGGCCTTCATTGCGGGTACGGCGGGCTTCAACGCCTTTACGAATCCAGACTTCTTCCTGCGCCAGGAATTTGTCGAATTTACGATTAACGACGTCTTCTTGCGCCAACATTTCGGCTTTTAGATTTTCATAGGCGCTAAAGTTGCCCGGAAAACTCGCTAGCTGGCCACGGTCCAGCTCGATAATCCGGGTGCTGATATTGTCGAGGAAGGATCGATCGTGGGTAATAAACAACACGCTGCCGGCAAAGCCCTTGAGCAAGGTTTCCAGCCACTCGATGGCATTCACATCCAGATGGTTGGTTGGTTCGTCCAGTAGCAGTAGATCAGGCTCGGTGACCAAGGCTTGCGCAAGGGCCACGCGTTTTTTCCAGCCGCCGGACAGGGTTTTAATCTGCACATCGGCGGGGAGTTTTAAAATCGACAGAGTATTGCTGATCAGCGAGTCTAGCCGCCAGCCGTCTTGCGTTTCCAGCGCATGCTGCAAGCGCGTTAACTCGTCCATGCTCTGCTGGCTGCCATCCAGATGTTGGGTGGCGTGGTGATAATCAATCAGCAGCTGCCGCACATTCCCTAGCCCTTCGGCCACAGCTTCAAAGACAGTGTGATCTGGATTAAACGTTGGCTCCTGCGGCACAAAGGCCATTCGGGCATCGTTAACCAGACGGATGGTGCCATCATCCAGCTTATTGACCCCGGCAATCGCCTTTAGCAAGGACGACTTGCCCGCGCCATTGCGGCCAATCAAACCAACCCTTTCACCCGGTTCGAGCACCAGGCTGGCGCCGTCCAGCAGCGGCCAGTGGCCATAGGCGAGGTGGGCATTTTCTACGAGCAAAACGGGCATGGTTTGGACACTAACTTTTTGAACGAAAGCACAAATTATACGGCCAGTGTTTGGACTATGACATCGCCCAAGCTAGAATCGAGGCCAATCTGACGATGGAGGCATCCGCATGCAGCGTGTTTTACTCCTGATTTTGCTGGCTTTTTTTGCCCTTAGCCCCAGTGTGTGGGCCGCGAAAAAAAAGCCGGTGGCCGCAGCGCAAGGTAGCACCCATCCAGCCATCGTGGCGGATAACGCCGATTTACTGGATGCGCCTTATGATCCGGCCAAGCCGCCAGGGCGATTGCGGGTGCTGGTGGCGTTGGGCCCTTCGACTTACTTTTTAAAAGATGGCCGCCCGCATGGGCTGGAATATGCGCTATTGCAGGGCTTTGAATCCGAGCTCACGCGCCGGCGTGGAAAAGGCCAGCCGCCAGTACGTTTACAGTTTATCCCGCTGGATGCCGGTGAATTGATCCCCGCCTTGCGCGAAGGGCGTGGGGATATTGCGGCAGGGCTATTGCCGCAGCTAGACGGGCTGAAAGCACTGGTGGGGGTTACCGAGCCTTATGCCCGCGACGAATGGTGTTTGGTCGGCAGCGCCAGCCGGCAGTTGGCGGGGCAGGACGAAGAAGTCGAGCTGCCTAGTTCCAGCTTTGGCCGGCGGCTGCTCAGTAACGAACAAACAGATCTCAAATTAAAAGACGCCGCCCTTGGCGCAAATGCCGAAATGATCTTGCGTGCGATTCAGCAGGGCGAAACCCAGCTTACCTTAGCCAGCCGCTTGGTTACGCGTTTGTGGAGCAGCCAATATCCAGCGTTGAAAGTCGGTGAATGCTTGGGGCAAAAAGTGGCTTATCAGTGGGCGGTGCGTCCCGATCAGCCGGCGCTGGTCGAGGATTTGAACCGCTATATCCAGAGCAAGCAGTTTACCAATATGGATAAAGCCATCGAGCTAACCCGCCCGCATTTGATTAGTGGCGCGAAAGTAGCGCGCAGTGATGACAAAGTGTCGTCGATGGATAAGCTGGCGATTTTTGCGCCGATTTTTCAAGCCGCCGCGGCGGCGAATAATCTTGATTGGCTGCTGCTGGCGGCCATTGGGCAGAAAGAATCTAAGCTCAACCCTGTGATCCGCCAAAAAGGCCCCACCGGCATTATGCAGATCAACCCGTCCACCGCCCGCGCCATGGGGGTGCGTGATCCGCATTCGCACGAAGGCAATGTCTCGGCAGCCGCGGTGTACCTCGATTACTTGCGCAAGATGTACAGCAAGCAGGGCATCAATGAAGAAAACCAACTGTATTTCATGATTGCCGCGTATAACGCTGGCGAAGGGCGGCTGGAGCAATTACGCCGACAAGCCAAAGCCAAGGGCCTCGATCCGAATGTCTGGGTGGGGAACGTTGAAAAAATTGCGCTCTCTACGGTCAGCAAGGGCATGGTCGATTATGTTTCGACTGTAAATCGCTACTATCTGGCCTATCAGGCGGCTGAGCGCGCACGGCAAAAACAGAAAAAAGCCAGCGAATAGGCAGTAGTCAGCTTCTTTGCGCCTGATCACGAAACGCGGGCGCGGCGCAGGGTATAATTGTTGCAATTTGTAATAAAACTACGCGATTTATTGCAGCAAATCGGGCTGAAATGCTGCAAAAAAAGTTGAAACAAAATACAGGTTTAGCTTTTTTCTCTGTGCTGGGTCATGTATTTACGCGTTTAACTGGCGTATCGTTCGGCCTAAAGTCATGTCTGTTTATCTTCGGAGAGTTCCATTTATGCATTGCGGCACCAAAATCGTGGCCACGCTGGGCCCAGCTTCTACTGATCCAGCGGTCCTGGAAAGCCTGATTCAAGCCGGTGTGAACACCGTGCGTCTGAACTTCTCACACGGCAGCGCGCAAGATCACATCGATCGCGCCGCTACTGTCCGCGCTATTGCTGCCAAGCTGGGCAAATCAGTGGCGGTGTTGGCCGATTTGCAAGGCCCGAAAATCCGGGTGGGTAAATTTGAAAAGAACAAAATCGAGCTGGCCAAAGGCGCGAAATTCATTCTGGACGCCGAATGCGAGCTGGGTAACCAAGACGTAGTGGGTCTGGATTACAAAGAGCTGCCCAATGACGTTGAGCCCGGTGCGATCCTGCTGCTGGACGATGGCAAGCTCAAGCTGGTGGTTGATCAAGTCGTGGGCGCCAAAGTGTTTACCACGGTGGTGGTGGGTGGCACCTTGTCGAACAATAAAGGGATTAACCGTCAAGGCGGTGGTTTGACTGCGCCGGCACTGACCGCCAAAGACATGGAAGACATCAAAACCGCGGCCAAGCTGGAAGCGGATTACATCGCCGTGTCATTCCCGAAATCATCAGCCGATATGTATATGGCGCGCACCCTGGTACGCGCGGCAGGTGGCCACGCGCTACTGATTGCCAAAATCGAGCGTACCGAAGCGATTGATAATCTGGAAGAAATTCTGGATGCCTCCGACGGCATTATGGTCGCCCGTGGTGACCTGGCGGTTGAAGTGGGCGATGCTGCCGTGCCTGCGCTGCAAAAACGCATGATCAAACTGGCGCGTAAAAAGCACAAACTGACCATCACTGCGACGCAAATGATGGAATCAATGATCAGCAGCCCAGTGCCTACCCGCGCCGAAGTGTCGGATTGTGCCAATGCCGTACTGGATGGTACTGATGCCGTGATGTTGTCGGCCGAATCTGCGGCGGGTAAATACCCGCTTGAAGCGGTACAAGCCATGGCGCGGACGATTGCCGAAGCTGAAAAATCGGGCGAAAGCAAAATCGAAGGCGAGTTTGACAATGTCAGCGACTTCGAGCGCATTGATCAGGCTGTAACGATGGCGGCGGTATATGCCAGCAGTAATATGCAAGTGAAAGCGATCGTGTGTATTTCACACTCGGGCGCTTCGGCGCTGTGGCTGTCACGCTATATCACGGGTGTACCGATTTATGTGTTCACACAAGAGATCAATACCTATCGCAAACTGGCGCTGTATCGCCATGTGCAGCCAGTGATGGTTGATCCAAATCTGGGCCCAGATCGTGAACAACATTTGGCCTTTGCCCAGCTCGAGCTGCTGCGTAGCGGCAAAGTGGTACCGGGTGATCGTCTGATTGTAACGCTGGCTTCGCCAGTGAATGGCGTGAATTCAGGCGCCAATACCATGCGTATCATCCAGGTGGCGCAAGGTAACCGCTAAGCGCTATCATGCGTCAGGCAACACGGCCGGTTGATCCGGCCGTTTTTTATTTTGGTGGGCACTATGCTGAAGTGGTGGCCATCTGTAGGAGCAAGACATGAAAAAATCGGCGGACAAACAGCCAGCCAGCCCACGCAGCCCGCGTAAGTCGCCCGCATCAGCGGCCAAACCCAGTCGAGCCAAGCCCGCCAAAGCGGCGGATGCCTTTAAGCCGGCCGGTGGCGAAGCGGTGCGCTTGGCCAAGCGTATGGCCGAGCTCGGCCTGTGTTCGCGCAGTCAGGCGGATCGGCTGATTGAAGCGGGCCGCGTCGAAGTCGATGGCCAGGTTGTCACCACCTTGGGTAGCCGGGTGTTTGCCGACCAGAACATCAATCTGCTGCCAATCGATCTGGAGCGCCTGGCCAATCAGCCGGAAAAAATCAGCATCCTCTGGCATAAACCGGCCGGCGTCGATGGCTGGGAAGTCGCCGATTTTCTCGCCGCTTTTGCCGAGCGCAGCCGTAGCCCGGATGATCAAACAGGCTACGCGTATTTGCAGCGCCACCGCCAGGGGCTATTGCTGCCGCTGGGGCTAGATCGGGAAGCCAGTGGCCTGCTGGTGCTGACGCAAGATCGCCGGCTGGCGCAAACGCTGAAGCAATACCGTGATTTCGAGCAGGAATATCTGCTGCAACTGCGCGCGCCAGCCACCGCCGCTCAATTGACGCAAATGAATGCGCTGAAAGAATTTGACGGTGAGCCGATGAAAGGCTGGAAAGTCACTCAACAAAACGAGCAGCAATTACGGCTGGTGCTGCGGGCCAATTCACCGTATCTGGTGCCGGATTGGTGCGAAGCAGGGGAAGTTGAAGGCGGCAATTACAAGCGCCTGCGGATTGGTCGCTTGGCGCTCGGCGGATTGGTCGAGGGCCAGTGGCGCTATTTGCACGCGGATGAACGCTTTTGATATTCAGGGGTATTGCCTAAAAAGCAAGCACTGCTGTGCTTTATAGGGCAATACCTGCCTAAGTATCTTGCTGGCCTTCCAGATGGCGACGGATCACCCGATTAAAGGCTTGAATCCAGTCACTGGCAAATTGCCGATCGCCGGCATTAATCTCGGCAATCGCGCGCAACAGCGATTTTTGCTGCCCACGGTGGCTGTGGCGCAGCAAAATCGCATCAAACGCATCAATAATCGCCAAAATTTTGGCGCCATCACAAATCTGCTCTGCTTTGAGTCCATATGGGTAGCCGCTACCGTTGGCTTGCTCATGGTGTTGCAAAATCATTTCCGCTGCGGCTTGCCAGCCAGGAATCCGGTTGCACCATTCTGCGCCCCAGCTCGGATGGCGTTTGAGCTGCTCGCGCTCGGCGGCATCCAGCTGTGCGCTTTTCAGCCACAGATGTTCGGGCAGAAACATCATGCCCAGGTCATGCAAATACACCGCCGCTTCCAGCTGCTGCGGATCGACCCGGTTGCCCACTTCGCGATTAGTGGCCAGGGCTAGCGTCAGATTGCGATCGGTGCGGCCCTGAAAGGCGTTTGAACGCGCTTCCAGCTGCAGGGCCAGCTCGCGAAAGTAACGCAGGTCATCGTCTTGCTCCAGCTTGCTGCGGGCCTGCAAGGCCGCTTCCCGCGCCGGCAAATGGCTATTACCGGGGCGAAAGCCGGTAATGGCTTCAATCAGCCGCGCCGCCGCATGATCAATCTGTGCCTGCTCGAACAGCGCCAAGCCTTCTAGCCCATCACACAGCGTGAGAAGGGCTAGTCCATTGGCGGGCTCATGGCGCTCCAATAGATCAATGGCCTGCTCCAGCCGATCGAGCGTCAGCAGAAATACTTCGCCGAGCAGATCGGTAAACAACAACTCGCCGGCGCGCATGCGAGTGAGCAGGCTTTCCACTGCGTGAATGAGCGGCAAGACAAACTCCAGCCGGCATAAGCCAGCATCGCCCTTGATATTGTGAAACGCGCGAAATAAATCGGCCACCACCGGCATCTGATTCGGTTGGCTGCGCAGCTGGGCAATCAGCGCCTCAATTTTGGGGGCGTTGTCGGCCAAGCCATCGCGAAAATCCCGAAAGGAATTCCAGTCTTCAACTTGGGGCTGATTCAGTGCCGCTTTATTGGGCAGGAAAGGGCTAGGCATGGGGCATCCGGCGAAAAGAGGGTAAAAGGGCATGGCTGTGTGCGATTGAGCGTTTCACGCGCGCGGCACATGCCGTAAGATTGATTCTCTTTGTTATAGCGCGGCGCGCGCCAATGGGGAAATTCAAGTATGAGCAGCCCAAGCCAGATTCTAAGCCCAGTGCAAGCCCGCATTTTGGCGGTCTTGATCGAAAAAGAACGCACCGTGCCTGATAGCTATCCGCTTTCGCTCAACGGCCTGCAAACCGGGTGTAATCAGAAAACCGCGCGTGAGCCGGTGATGGAGCTGAGCGAGAGCGAGATTCTGGCCGCGCTGGATGAATTAAAAAGTGCAGGCTGGATTACCGACCACTTGGCGGGGAGAGTGGCGCGCTACAGCCATCGCTTTGGGTCGCAGCTGGGGGTGCCTAGTCAATCGGTAGCGGTGCTGGCCACCTTGATGTTGCGTGGCCCGCAAACCGCGGCAGAATTGCGCAGCCATTGCGAGCGTCTGCATCGGTTTGCCGATATTTCGGCGCTGGAGGGTTTTCTGGCCGAACTGGCCGAGCGCAGCGCCGGCGCTTTGGTGCAGTTGTTGCCGCGTCAGCTAGGGGCCCGTGAATCGCGCTGGGCGCATTTATTGTGTGGTGAGCCGGTATTGGCCGAAGCGGTTGTCGCGAGTTCGCCACAGGCCAGTAGCGAATTGCTCGCGCGCATTGCAGCACTGGAAGAAGAAATCGTGACGCTAAAAAACGAGTTTTCTGCATTTAAACGTCAGTTTGAGGCGTGAAAAATCCCGTTTTGCGACAGTGAACGTCGTAATTATGCGATTTTGTTCAAATTAAGTGTTTTTTCTGCAAAAAACGCTTGCCAGTGCAGCAGGGCTCGGGGAAGATATGCATCGCAGGATCTTCAAGCAGTGGATGTGTGTGTCGTAATGGCCTGGCCGTACCGCAGTGCTTTCCCTTGATGTCGTGCATTCTTTTTATTTATTCCGCATTTTAGGATACAAAAAATGGCACAAGGTACCGTTAAGTGGTTCAACGACGCTAAAGGCTTCGGCTTCATCACTCCAGATGAAGGTGGCGAAGATCTGTTTGCTCACTTCTCACAAATTCAGTCTAAAGGTTTCAAAACCTTGGCTGAAGGCCAAAAAGTTACTTTCGAAGTAACTACCGGCCCTAAAGGCAAACAAGCTTCTAACATCCAGCCGGTTTAATTCTCCGTCTGCATGTAGTTGCAAAAAAACCCGGCGCTGCCGGGTTTTTTCTTGTCTGCTGTTTGGTTTCGCTTATAGGGTATTGCCATCTTAGCCTTATTTAGATTGGCTTAGCGGCAAATACCCCTGCGCTAAACGAGGTGGGGTTTACTGATTTTCCGGATATTTGCCCACTACCGGCGCATAGTAAGCCCGAATCTTTGCCATATCGGCCTCGATATCGCCGGTGGGGTAAAATAGCTCGCTGCAACCCGCGGCTTTACGCTTGAAGTCGATATAGCCCAGCGCAATCGGCAGCTTGGCGCCCAGTGCGATGTAGTAAAAGCCGGTTTTCCACTTTTCGACTTTTTTTCGCGTGCCTTCGGGTGGAATCCCGACCACCAGCTGTTCGCTTTGCGCGTACACATTCACGATCTGGTCGACCAGTGAATTAGCCTGGCGGCGATCAACGGCAATGCCACCCAGCCAGCGCGAGAGCGGGCCGAGCGGGCCGCTAAACAACGTATGTTTACCCATCCAGTAGATTTTCTGGCGCTTGGCAAAACACACCGCCAGCGCCACCGGGAAATCCCAGTTGCTGGTATGCGGTGCGCCGATCAGCACGTATTTATCCAGCGCCGGAAACTCCCCTTCAATGGTCCAGCCCAGCCGT
Organism: Chitinibacter sp. ZOR0017; assembly: GCF_000799095.1. NCBI lineage: Bacteria > Pseudomonadati > Pseudomonadota > Betaproteobacteria > Neisseriales > Chitinibacteraceae > Chitinibacter > Chitinibacter sp. ZOR0017. The sequence goes on from NZ_JTLG01000044.1 coordinate 145,988, forward strand.
TTTAGCGCCCAGCGACTGATGGGCGGCAAAATGTCGCGCAAAATCGGGGTGTCAAAAATGGTGGTGCGGCGCATTACTTTTGCAATCCTTGGCGCAGCAGCTCGTCGAGCAGATCGTTCAGGGTTTTGCCCTCAGCGGTGCAGCGCTCGTGCAGGGCGCTAACCAGGTCTTGTTTCAGTTTGCAGGCAAACGGCACCAAGCCTTGGGCTTGATCGAGTTTGCGCTGTTCTTTTTTATCGAGAACGCCACCGGCGCCCGCCGCAAAGCGGTTGGGGGCGCTAGCACCGTGCAGGTCGTTGTGCAGTTTTTCGGCTTTGCGCTTCTCGAGTTCGTATTTTTTCATTGGCATGCTGGTGATCCTTGAGGCGAAGGGCGTATTCTACGGATTCATCTGCAATCAGTCCTGACTTTACGCATGAATTTAGCTGAACTTGCGCGCAAAACCCGCGAATTTGCCGATCAACGTGACTGGCGCCCCTATCACAACCCCAAAAATCTGGTGATGGCGATGTCGGTGGAAATGGCCGAATTGCTTGAACATTATCAATGGCTAACGCCGGATGAGGCGGCAAACTTACCGGTGGATACCACCTCACTGGTGGCACAGGAAATGGCCGATGTGATGCTATATATGCTGCGTTTGGCCGACGAAGTGGGGCTGGATCTGGAAGCCGCAATTTTGCACAAAATGCAGTTAAATGCCCAAAAATACCCTGCCTTGCCGCGCTAAGTTGATCGATGTATTGCCCGGTAAGCCTTATTTTAATTAGTCTCTAGCTCAATACCCCAAGAGGATGCCCGATGGTGACCAGTGTAATTTCCGATATGGATGGCGTGATTTACCGCGGTAAGCAGCTGATTCCCGGTGCCAATGAGTTTGTGCAACGCTTGCTGGCGGCCAAAACGCCATTTTTGTTTCTAACCAATAATGCCGAGCAAACCCCGCTGGATTTAAAGCTCAAACTCGAATCTTTGGGGATTCATGGCCTGACGGAAGACAATTTCATCACCAGCGCGATGGCTACGGCGATGTTTTTGCGCCAGCAAAAAGAGCGTGCCAAGGTGTATGTGATTGGCGGCGGTGGCCTGATCAATGAGCTGTACAACGTGGGGTTTTCGATTTCCGAATCCAATCCCGATTATGTGGTCGTCGCCAAATCGTCGACCTTTAGCTTCGAGCAGCTGAAAAAAGCCGTGCGCTTTATTGATCATGGCGCCAAATTTATCGGTACCAATCCCGATATGATCGATCCGGTGGAGGGCGGCAATGAGCCGGCGGCCGGAACGATTTTGGCGGCGATTTCAGCGGCCACCGGCAAAAAACCGTATATCGTCGGCAAACCCAATGCGCTGATGATGATGCTGGCCAGCCGCAAACTGGGTGTGCACCCGGAAGAATGCGTGATGGTGGGCGATCGGATGGATACCGACATTGTGGGTGGCATGGAAGCTGGCATGAAAACCGCGCTGGTGCTTTCGGGGGTTACGACCATGCCGATGCTGGATGAATTTCCCTACAAGCCCGACTATGTCTTTAACCATGTCGGTGAAATCGATTTTCAGGCGCTGTAGTCTAGGCTTGGGGCGCTCGGCGGCTTTTTGTATAATGCCGCCTTTTTCAGCAGAGGATAGGTCATGCGTTTTGAACATCTGGTGCAAATCAACGATCTGCAACAACCCGGTCCGCTGCTGCTGACTCGCAATCAGCTCTGGCAAGGGCTGGTGCTACGGGCTGAGTCGCCCATGGAGTTTGTTGAGCACATCGATGAAAGCGAAGTGCTGCAACGTAGCGCCCACGGCCTTCAGCGCCGCGTGGTGATGGGCCAGCTGGAAGTACTCGACCACATCGCCTACCAGCATGAAGAGTCCGTGCATTACGACACCCAGCCCAGTGCCAAACATCTGGGTGGGCAGATGTGGATGAAAATCGAAGAGCCGGAAAGCGGCGCGCTGTTCGTGCGCTTTATTTACGAAACCCCACATCCCGATGATCCCGATCCTGAGCTGGAAAAATACCTGCGCTATCTGCAATCTGCGTGGCAGCAAATGGATCTTGATACCGTCATCACCATTCGTGAAATGGCAGCGAGTGGACGTCTCGGGTAATCGGGTGGCGGGCGTGGTGGGGTACGTTCAGGCTGTTTGGCGGTTTTGCCAGCGCCAGAGCCACTGATCGAGATGTGGTGTGATGAGATTGCCGGCCAAAATGGCAAAGGCGATCCCATCCGGGTATAAGCCATTGCAGCGGGCTAGGCTGACAATGGCGCCAATCAAGCCACCATAAATCCAACGCCCTAGCTGGCTGAGCGGGCTGGTGACTGGGTCGGTAGCGATAAAGAATGCCGCAAAGACTAGCCCCCCCAAGCCAAATCGCTGGCAGGCCTGCCACAAGCTATGACCCATCAATATTTCGAAAGTGACATAGCTCAGCAAAATAGCCACAGGAATCTCTAGGCGGATGATTTTCAGCCGAGCCAAAATCAATCCTCCAAACGCGAAACTCAACCAGCTCCAGCTGTAGGCCCCAGCCGAATTGCCACGTGTTAAGGGCGTGGCTGAGCTCATCCCATCAGGTAAGCTCGGTAGTGAGGTGCTGAAAAAGTGGAGAAGTACTTCCTGCCACGGCAGCGTGCGGATATACGAGGCATTCATTTCACCACTTTGATGAAGTGGTTGGTAAAAACACAGTGCCATTACGGCGAGGGCGACCATGGCTGGATTAAGCCGGTTTTTCCCAAGGCCACCGGCGCCATACTTCACCACTCCAACGGCAATGAAGGCGGCGCCCAAGCAATACGGGGCCGGGGTAAAAGGGGGGAGGGATTTGGCGAGCAATATTCCCGTTACCAGCCAGCTGAAATTGCTTAATGGTGCCGTGTGCAATTTCAGCCATTGATTGCATAACCATTCTACAAATGCACAGCAACTACAGCACCAAAGTAGTTGGACTGGGACAATCAAACCCCATTCCGTGGTGAAATGTAGCATCCCAGGTAGCAGGCAGGCAGATACCAGTAACATCAGCCGAGGTAAGGTGAGGGCACTATTCATCGGCGTTTTTGCTGGCGGAAGGTGTCGCGAAGTGGGATATGGCTTGGGCACACGCTGCTACAAGCGCCACATTCGATACAGGCGCCGAGGCGATGTTGCTGAATTCGCTGCTGGTCCTGCTGCTGAATGGCACGATAAAGCTCGACCGGTTGTAGCTGCGCCGGACAAGCATCGACACAACGCGCACAGCGGATACAGGGTAGCTCTGCTTGCGGAGTAATGGCTTGGCTATGGATAACGATGCAACTATTGGTTTTGCCAATCACACTACTGAGATCATCCTGCCAGCTGCCCATCATGGGGCCGCCTTGCCACACCCGATATTGCGGATTGCGTGGTTTTACTTTGTGCAGCAACTGACTCAAGGTGGTGCCCAGCGGTACTTCTAGATTACATGGCCGTTGAATGTCGCCAGTTAAGGTGACGACACGATGAGTCAGCGGCTGACCATAGAGTAGGGCCTGTCCAATCGCATACAGTGTGGCCACATTTAAAACCAAAATCCCGTGTTGATTAGGATGTTGTCCGGCTTGCATTTGGATATTGGTGAGCGACTTGATCAGTGATTGCTGGCTGCCGGCGGGATAAACCGTGGGTACCGTCACAACGTCGATCGCCGTGCTGGCTGCCTGGCAGGCAAGCTGCATCGCTTGAATGGCTTTGGGTTTATTGCTTTCAATGCCAATGCGGATGTAGCGTGGCTGAATAATTTGTGCCAATTGGGTGAGGCCGCGCACTATTTCCATCGCGCGTTCACGCATGAGCCGATCATCAGCAGTGATATAGGGTTCGCATTCAACCCCATTAATCAATAAGAAGCGGACATCATCCAGCAGCGAGACTTTTTTTCCGGCGGAAAACCCCGCGCCTCCCATGCCAACAATTCCCATTTCATGTAAAAACTGCGGCAATTGTTCGCGACTAGGTCGCTGAGGTGTTGATTCAGGTAATCCGATGTCAAGGCCGTCAGCTTGCAATTCAACTAGCAGCTGTGGAATGCCATTGGCATTCTGGCCGTTAATAACCCGTACAATATGACCTGAAGTGGGGGCATGACACCAAGGAACTTGGTCAGAACGGCTGAGTGATTGCTGTTTGAGTACGCGCTGCCCAATATGGACCTGCACGGTACTGGGGTCTTGGGTGCCAAGGGGAATCCGCAAAAGCGCCTGCCCTGGGCGCAAGCGGGTGATGGCCTTGTTACGGGTTAGTTGTTTATTGCCGGGGAGTTTTATGCCCCCGCGCCAGTTCTTTTCAGCATGCCAATGTGGATTGGCTTGGGTAAGGAACTCAAGTTGCTGCGGGCTGGAAAAAGGCTTAAGCGCCCGAAAAACTTTGGCAAACATGACGCAACAGGTAAAACACTGTACGGGAAAACCCGAATATTAGGTTGTATTCCCTGTCTTGTCCTGTTAATACCTGTCAGGTGTTGTACAAATCACCGCAGTTGGCGGTTTACTCCCCACCGCCTTTCTTCATAACTTTTCCTTCTGCCGCCCGCTGACGACGTACTTCTTTTGGGTCTGCAATCAATGGCCGGTAGATCTCGACCCGATCTTTTTCCCGCAAAATAGTATCGAGTTTGACCGCTTTGGCGAAAATGCCGATCTTCTGCTGCGTTAAATCGATCTCAGGGAACTCGGTCAAGATGCCGGATTGTTCGATCGCCTGTTGGGCGGTGGTGCCGGTAGGCACTTTGAGGCTCAACAGTTTTTGTTTGCTGGCGGTGGCGTACACCACCTCGACGGTAATTTGGCTCATGGTTTATCCGTATTTGCGGTCGGCTTCTTTCACAAAAGCATCGACAAAAGTGCTGGTGATTTTGCCAAACACCGGGCCGATCACGGCGTCGAGGGTGCGGCTGGAAAATTCGTAATCAAGTTCGAACTCGATTTTACAGGCGTCTTCCATTAGCGGTTGAAAGCGCCAGATGCCGGTGAGGGCTTTGAAGGGGCCGTCGACAAAATGCATGACGATTTCGTTTTCGGTTTTGGTATCCCGAGTGCGAAAGAAAGTGCTGACTTTCAAAAATTCGATCCGCACGGTGACATCGAGTACCGTTTCGCTGCGCTCATGCACTTCGACGCCGCCACACCAAGGTAAAAACCGCGGGTAATCCTCCACCCGGTCAACCAATTCATACATCTGGGCGGCGGAGTGGGGGACAAGGACGGTTTTACGAATGGACTGCATGGTCATCAATGGGCTGGCGGGGTAAAATACACGGCTCGCAGCAGCAGGTGCTAACCGATGTCGCGCGGTGCTGGAAATCAGGCCGCGTTTTGTCGCCATAGAGTGAAAATGAACGAATATCCTACCGAGCTAGAACACGACACGCAAGCCGATTACCGTCAGCCGGCCCCGGTGGATGAAACCGCCAGCTTCCGGATGCCCCCGCATTCGGTCGAGGCCGAACAATCGGTGCTGGGTGGTTTGATGCTGGAAAACACTGCCTTTGACCGGATCGCGGATATCCTGACCGAACAGGATTTTTATCGCGAAGACCATCGGCGGATCTTTCAGGCGATTATCAAGCTCATTGAGCACAACCGCCCGGCGGATGTGATTACGGTTAAAGAATCGCTCGATACTACCAATGATCTGACCTACGTGGGTGGGCTGTCGTACTTGGGCTCGCTGGTGCAAAACACGCCTAGCGCGGCCAATATCCGGCGCTACGCTGAAATCGTGCGCGAGAAATCGGTGCTGCGCCAGCTGGCCAGTGTGGCCACCGATATTGCTGACGCCACTTATTTCCCGAATGGGCGCGATGCCAAAGAGCTGCTTGATGAAGCAGAATCCAAGGTGTTCCAGATTGCCGAGCAATCGGCCAAAGGGCAGCAGGGTTTTCATACCATGCCGCCGATTCTGAAAGAAATCGTTGAGCGTATCGATTATCTGTATCAGCAAGAAAATCCATCCGAAGTCACCGGCACGCCAACCGGCTTTATCGATCTGGACAAAATGACATCGGGCCTGCAGGGCGGCGATCTGATTATTGTGGCTGGCCGGCCTTCGATGGGTAAAACGGCGTTTTCGGTCAATATTGCCGAGAATGTGGCCATTCATTGCAAGCTGCCGGTGGCGATTTTCTCGCTCGAGATGGGCGCGGCCCAGTTGGCGATGCGGATGGTGGGTTCGGTGGGCAAAATCGATATGCATAAGCTCAAAACCGGCCGCTTTGAGGATGAAGATTGGCTCAAGCTTACCCACGCCGTGGGCAAGCTCTCGGAAGCGCCGCTGTTTATCGAGGAAACCGGTGCGCTGACCGCACTGGATGTGCGCACCCGTGCGCGCCGCTTGGCGCGCCAATGTGGTGGGCAATTGGGCTTGATTGTGATCGACTACTTGCAGCTGATGGCCGGCCGCGCGGGCGCGAAAGACCAAAACCGTGCCACCGAGCTGGGCGAGATTTCGCGTTCGCTCAAAGGTCTGGCCCGCGAGCTGAAATGCCCGATTATTGCGCTCTCGCAATTGTCGCGTTCGGTCGAGCAACGGACCGACAAGCGCCCGATGATGTCCGATTTGCGTGAATCGGGGGCGATCGAGCAGGATGCGGACTTGATCATGTTTATGTACCGCGATGAATACTACAACCCCGACAGCCCGCACAAAGGCTTGGCCGAGTGCATTTTGGGCAAGCACCGGAATGGCCCGGTGGGGCGGATTCCGCTGGTCTTTCAGGGTATGTACTCGCGCTTTGATAATGCGCTGATGCGCCCAGATGGCTGGAATAGTGATCTGGAGTAAGCTGCGACCCAATCTGCAGCCGCTGTAATCAACGTTCAAGCACGCCAGCCCATTGCCTTGCCTTCGGCAGGATGGGCTGTCGCGCAGTAGAGGAAAAACCGCATGAATACGCCAACGATTACCCATTTCCAGCAAACCGTGCCGGTAAGTATTGATTACCCGCGCCCAGAGCGGCTGGTGAGCGGTAATCCGCAACGCCAAACCTGGACACACTACGAATCGAGCGATCGGCAACTGAGCTGCGGGATTTGGGCGTGCGAAGTAGGTGCCTGGCAAATTCGCTTTGCCGCCGACAAAGAAGAATTTTTTTGCGTGATCAGCGGCAAGGTCTGCCTGCACGGTGCCGATGGTAGTGCCGTGATCGTGGCGGCGGGCGAAGCGGCGGTGATTCCGGCCGGCTTTGAAGGTCGTTTTGAAGTATTGGAACCGGTGCGCAAGTATTTTGTGGTGCTTGATCGCTCCGCCCGAGGTTAATGATGAAGAAATTTCAGCAGCTGTTCGACACGCTGAATCGCAAACTAGAAGGCGATCTCTCCGGGGTGGAGCTACCGAAAGCGCCACCGGCTGCCGAGTCTGGCTTAGGTGAGAGAGCCGCTGCGCCGGGTGAGACCGAGCCGGCCACTAAAGATCGGCTCGACCCGCTGTTTGCGTTGCCGATTGCACCAATTACCGATGCGGCCAGCAAAGGCCTTTCGTCGGCCAAAGAATTACTCAGCCCGGTGGCAAGCAAATTGGGCGCCAAAGTCGCTGCAGCGTGGCAAAGCGGCGCCGAGCAGCTGAAACAAGTGGCCCAGCGCCGCGAAAAAGACTCTGCCGCCGAGCTGGCAGAGCTCGATAGCGACGCCATCTTATTCGGCCCACGGGCGGCCAAACCAGCCGCCAGCTCTGCTGCGCCCACGGTGCCAGCCGTTGCCGACGAAGCGGAAATCCTGCAGGAGAATTTTGCACCGGAGCAGGGGTATATCCGCAGCGCTCATTACGAGAAAGGTCTGCATCGGCATACTGAGGCAGGTATGCCAGCTGCCGGTGCAGCTGAGCCCTTGGCTGCAGCTGCGGTGGCGCCAGCGACGGCGCGCAATCCGGAATTCTTAACCCCGCCGGCGCGCAACGCTGCAGCAACACCCGCGGCGTTTGCTCCTGTCGCGCCCGTGGGCGTGCAGCCGCAGGCTGAGGTGGCGCCCACGCCCCGCCCGCCGGCGGCATCTACAGCCAACGGCGATGTTCAAGCAGCAGCTCCGCGCACGCAAGCCGCTACATCAGTGCGCCCCCCCGCCGAGGTCAACGCCGAGCCCGTGGCGAGCGCAACGACGGCGAACGTGGCGGCGCCTCGCGCAACTGAATTTAGCGCAGATGTAGCTTCGACCGAAGCCCCGCCCGCGCAGATCACCGATCCTTTGCAATACGCGCCGCCCGTACGCGAATGGCCACGCAAGCAGCGGCGTGAATTGCCGGTGATTGATATGCAGCACATCCAGCGCAATCTGGAGCGCAGCGCGCGCAAATTAACGCTGGAAGGCGCCAAGCTGCCGCCTGCAGAGCCGGTTGAGCCCTTGCCGGTGATCAAGCCTGAAGAAATTCGCGAGCGCCTGCAGGATATTCACGCCAATAAGCGCCCGTCGGCCAAGCTGGCGCCGAGCGAAGTGCGCCATGCGCGCGCGGATGCTCCCGCCCCAGCCGCGCGGCCCGCTGCCGTCGCTGCGGCACCGCATAGCCCTGCACCGGTGGCACCTGCTGCGCCAAATCATCCTGCAGCCGGCAAAACTACGGCTGTGGCAGTCACTCCAGCCGCCCATGCCGCGGAGTTACCGAGCACGCCCATCGCCCGGGCGCCGGCGCCGGAAGTGATTCGCGTGTTTCAAGTGCCCGGTGCAGCGGTGGCCGCGCCGGCTGCGGTGAGCGCCGTAGTGGCTACGCCCAGTGTGCATCCGGCTGAAGTAGTCAGTGAGGCGAGCACATCAGCCACTGAAACTGCTCCTCAGCTTGATCCGTTTGCGCATCTAAGCGACGAGCAATATTACCCGCCTATCGCGCCGGAGCTGGCAGAGCCGCTCGCGCCGGTGGCAACGCAATGGATTCAGCCGCAGAGTCAGCCCTTGCACACGAGCTCAAAACAGGGGGTGAACCATTGGTTGTCTCCTGCAGAGGTATTGCCTGCAGCACTTGATAATCCGCCGTTTGAGAGTGATGCCCCTATTGGGTATGTGGAGTCGGCACTGACCCCAGCGGCCGAAACGCCGGTCGCGCGCCCCAGCCAGTTTTTACGGCCTGATGAACTTGCGGCAGCGCCCAAAGCCAACACAAATCAGTGGCGCACCGAAGATGGATTGTGCCTGCCGCTGGAATTACTGCGTCCACCAGCCGCGCAGGCGATCCCGGTGACGCAAGAAGAGCTGCTGGAACGCAGTATTCTGATTGAAGAAAAGCTCAATGAATTTAAAGTCAAAGTCAGTGTGCTAGATGCCTATGCCGGCCCGGTGATTACCCGCTTTGAGGTTGAGCCGGCTACCGGGGTGCGCGGCGCGCAGGTGGTGAATCTGGCCAAAGATTTGGCGCGTTCGCTGGGCCTGGCTTCGGTGCGGGTGGTGGAGACCATTCCGGGCAAAACCTGCATGGGGCTGGAGCTGCCCAACCCAAGCCGGCAGATGATTCGGCTATCCGAAATTCTGTCTTCGCCCGAATATCAGCAGCAAAGCTCACCCTTAACCATCGCGCTGGGTAAAGACATTAGCGGTATTCCGGTGGCGACAGATTTGGCCAAAACCCCGCATATGCTGGTGGCCGGTACCACCGGCTCGGGTAAATCGGTTGGTGTGAATGCGATGATTCTGTCCATTCTGTTTAAAGCCACGCCCGATGAAGTGCGCATGATCATGATCGACCCGAAAATGCTGGAGCTATCGGTGTACGAGGGCATTCCGCACCTGCTGGCGCCGGTGGTGACCGATATGAAGCTGGCGGCCAATGCGCTGAATTGGTGTGTGGGCGAAATGGAAAAACGCTACCGGCTGATGAGTGCGTTGGGCGTGCGCAATCTGGCCGGCTACAACCAGAAACTGGCCGAAGCCGCCGCACGCGGCGAAAAACTAAGCAATCCGTTTACGCTCACGCCCGAGCAACCCGAGCCACTGGAAAAGCTGCCGCTGATTGTAGTGGTGGTGGATGAATTTGCCGATTTGATGATGGTGGCCGGTAAGAAAATTGAAGAGCTGATTGCGCGGCTGGCACAAAAAGCCCGCGCCGCCGGTATACACCTGATTTTGGCCACCCAGCGCCCGTCGGTGGATGTCATTACCGGGCTGATCAAGGCCAATATTCCGACCCGGCTGGCTTTTCAGGTGTCGAGCAAAGTGGACAGCCGCACCATCCTGGATCAGATGGGCGCCGAGGCTTTACTGGGGCAGGGTGATATGTTGTTCCTGCCGCCCGGCACCGGTTATCCGCAGCGCGTGCACGGTGCGTTTGTCGATGATGCCGAAGTGCATTGCGTGGTTGAATACCTGAAACAGCTGGGCGAACCGGATTACATCGAAGGGGTGCTGTACCCCGCCAACGAGGCTGAAGCTAGCAATGGGAGCGGCAGCGTGGCGGAGGGAGAAGAGAGCGATCCGTTGTATGACGAAGCGGTGGCCCATGTGATTCGTAGCCGGCGGGCGTCGATTTCGGCGGTGCAGCGGCAGTTTCGCATCGGTTACAACCGCGCAGCGCGGCTGATTGAGCAGATGGAAGCTGCTGGGATCGTAAGCAACATGGAAAGCAATGGTAATCGCAGCGTGCTGGTGCCATCGCACGAATAGTTTAATACCACTTTCACTTCCCAACCCGCTACGGCGGGTTGTTTTTTGCCTGAAAATCGCCATGCGAACGGCATTTTTGCTGCTGCCAAGCCACAGCCGGCGCTGCTTCCACGATAGTCCTGTAATCTAAGTCACAAAGCAGGCTATGATTTCAGAATAAAAGCACAAAGTCTGGATGAGAGATGAAATCGTTTGCCGATGGTCGCTTCGTGGCCGAGAAAAAACTCGGGCAAGGTGCGCAGGGTTTGGTGTATTTGGCGACCGATACCCAGTTAAACCGGCCAGTGGCCCTCAAGGTATTGCACACCCAGCCGGTTGAGGCTTTGCGCGAAGCGCGCATGATCAGCCAACTGAATCACCCCAATCTGGTGACGCTGCACGATGCCTTTGCCCATGAGCAGCATCCCTGTCTGGTGTTTGAATATGTGGCCGGAGAAACCCTGGCCGCCCGCTTGCAGCGGCAAGGGCCGCTGGAGCCGGTAGCGGCGGTAAAACTCATGGCTGCGGTGCTGGAAGGCCTGTATGCCGCGCATCAGCGCGGCATTGTGCATCGGGATATGAAGCCGCAAAACATCATGCTGGATGAGCACGATCGGCCGCGGATTATGGATTTTGGGGTGGCTAGTAGCGCCGGCGAGCGCGACCCACAGCTGAATGGCACCGTGGGTTATATTGCCCCAGAAGCAATCAGTAATCTGCCGGTCAATGCTCAGGCCGATGTATTTGCTTGCGGGGCGATGCTGTACCAGATGCTGACCGGCCAGCCGGTCGTGAAAGCCGAGTCGATGTTTGCCATGTTGCATAAAACCGTCTCGGCCACGGTCGCGCCGCCCTCTAGCCTGAATAGCCAGATTAATGACCAGCTCGATCATCTGGTGCTCACGGCGCTGTTTAAAGACCCGCAGGCGCGCTTTGCCGATGCTGGCGAAATGCGGGTAGCCCTGCTCGATTGGCTCGAGCAAAGCGGTGAAGCGGGAGCCGCCGCCAATGATGGTCGGCACAGCACGATTGAATTTTTGCTCCGCCGTATGCGCCATTCGGCCGATTTTCCAGCGCTATCGCAGACCATTCAGGCGATTAATCGGGTGGATGATTCTGAAGCGGAACGCATACAGAGTCTATCGGGCGTGATTTTGCATGATATTTCGCTGACGAATAAGCTGTTAAAAATGGTGAATTCGGCCAGCTTTGGCCAGTTTGGCGGCACCATTAGTACCATTTCGCGGGCGATCGTGATTTTGGGCTTTGATCGTATTCGCAGTCTGGCGGTGACTTTGCTGCTGTTTGAGCACATGCAGAACAAAGGCCATGCCGCCCGCCTGCGTGATGTGGTGCTGGAGATCTTCTTTGGTGGCGTACTCTGTCGGCGGCTAGCCGATAAATCGGGTTGGCGTGATACCGAAGAAGCGCTGATTTGCGGCATGTTTCAACATTTGGGCCGTTTGCTCACGCATTTTTATTTCAACGAAGAAAGCGTTGAAATCATGAAACGGGTGGCCCAAACCGGCGAGGCCGAAACGCTGGCTGCGCAGGCGATATTGGGCGTAGGCTATGCCGAATTGGGCGAGGCGATTGCAAAAGAATGGAACTTCCCCGATCGCATTGTCACCAGCATGCGTCCTTTACCAGAGACCAAAGTGCGCGAGCCGGCCAATCAGGGGGAGCGTTTGCGGGTTTTTGCCAATCTGGCCGGTGATTTGTTGCCTACTCTGGCACAAAGCCCGCAGGTTGCCGCAGGCCATTTAGCAGGCCTCAGTAAACGCTATGCCGCCGCGGTGAGCTGGAAAGAGCGCGATCTGCATGATCTGATGCAAGAAGCGGCTGAGCAATACCTCAATTATCTATCGGTGCTGGGGATAGACCCAGGCCCCACCAAGTTTGCTAATCAACTGCGAGCCATGGTGGGGCGCCAGCCGGTGGCGGCCCCCGCGGCCCCATCCGAGCTGGCAGATATCCAGGTCTCGACCACGGCCAATGGCACGTTGGCCAATCCGGCGGCGGTGCTCTCGGCTGGCATTCAAGACATTACCAGTACCCTCGTTGGCGATTACAACCTCAACGATGTACTACGGATGATTTTAGAAACGATGTATCGCAGCATTGGTTTTGATCATGTGCTGTTTTGCACCCGTGACATCAAGCGCGGTTTGATGGTAGCCCGCTTTGGCTTTGGCGATGACATTGAAGCGCTGCAGCGGCAATTTAGCTATCCGCTGGCACCGGTGCACGATGTGTTTCAGCTGGTGATGCAAAAGGGCGCTGATGTACTGATTGAAGACATCGATGCCGAAAGCATCAGCCAGCGCATTCCGGCCTGGTATCGCAGTGCTTCGGCGGCCAAATCGCTGATTGTGTTTCCGGTGATTATTGATAAAAAGCCATTGGGGCTGTTTTACGCCGACCGGCTGGCCGCGCATTCACTGCAGTTGCCACATGAGCAGTTGAATTTACTTAAAACCTTGCGCAATCAGGCGATTTTAGCGATCCGGCAAAAGCAGTTTGCCGCAGGATGATGTTTGTGTGAACTTTTGTGCGACGCACAAAATAATGCTTGACCTCGCGGAGGCAAGCAGCAACAATGCAATTGTTGCGATGCACAAACTTACCTGGAGATTGCCATGTTTGCCACTCAGAAACAATTTGCTGAACTGAATCAAGCCAATCTGGAAAAATCACTGCGCCTGACGAATATCGCGCTGGGTGGTGCTGAGCGCCTGTTCCAGCTGCAACTGTCACTGGCTCGTGATCTGTTGGCCGAAAATGCTGAAACAGCTAAATCACTGTCACAAGTTAAATCAGTTCAAGAGCTGGTTGATCTGCAAAAAACCCTGACTCAGCCTAGCGTTGAAAAAACCATCGCTGTAGCCCGCACTGTGTACGAAGCTGCGAGCAGCACGCAAGCCGAGCTGAACAAACTGATCGAAGAGCAAGTACTGGAATTCAACAAAAACCTGGTATCTTCACTGGAACAAGCTGCGCAACAAGCGCCAGCTGGTAGCGCCGCTGTGGCACTGCTGAAAAACGCGGTTGAAAGCGCCAACACTGCATTTGATACCGTACAAAAAACCAGCCAGCGCATCGCGGCTAACCTGACCGAAGCGACTGTGGCTGCAGTTGAAACTGGCGCCAAATCAGTGGCTGCCGCCAGCAAAGCGGGCAATAAAGCCGCTTAAGCTGCTGAGCAGATCTAAATAGAGCCACACCCTAGGGTGTGGCTTTTTTATTGAGCCAGCTGGGTTAGCAGACCGATATCGCCGCCCTGCGCGGCGGTATTGCGGCTGACGGTGATTTCGGCCACCAGCTGATAAAGCGGCCAATGCCCATCTTCAAATGGCAAAATGAGCGGCACAATCGCGCCGCTGCGCTTAGCCAATTGCTGTCGCAGCAGGTGCGCATCGGGGCCGCTGTACATCGCCGCGGCCAGTTGTTCGGCGAGCGGTTCGGCACAAAAGATGACCCGCTCACCTAATTTGCGCGCCCAATCTTGAATACGGTCTGTCGCAGGTAATACCGGTGTATTGCCGGTGAGCAAGGCGATACCCGCTTGCTGCAGCCGCAGCCATTCGCTATGCCCCAAGCAGGCGACCAAACCGCGCCCTTGATAGTGCAGGGTATTGTCTTCACCGGTCGGGCCGGGCAAGGGCAGTGGCTGGCCGAGTGGGCTGCGCCGGGCTGCGTCCTCCCATAAGATTTCCAGATCAACGCTCTGATCCAGATCCGGCCACAACCCACTGAGGCTGCGCAGGAAACTGAATGTGTCGGCGAGCTCTGCATAATGCGGCTGGCAGGGATCGCCATCGCGAGTCCAGCGCCAGATCGCCCACGGGCCGCCGGCTTTCGGGCCTGTGCCTGAGCCCGCGAGCCCCCCAAAGGGTTGCCCCCCCACCAGCGCGCCAATCTGATTGCGATTGATATACACATTGCCGACCGGGCACAGCGCTCGACAGCGCTGAATGGTTTCTTCCAGTCGGGTATGTATGCCCATGGTTAGGCCATCGCCCAGCGCCGCGACATCACGTAAGTGTTTGTCCAAGCCTTTGCGCGGATAGCGCAACACTTGCAGCACCGGGCCGAATACTTCGCCGCCCGCTTGCTTGAGGTCCGTAATTTCAACGAGTGTGGGGCTGAGATAATGCCCACTGCTTGGCAGCACGCTGCGAGTACGCCACACCGCTAAACCTTGGCTTTGCCAGGCCTGGATACGCGCTTCAACCCGTTGTTTGGCGGCTGCAGAAATCAGCGGCCCCATTTCGGTGGCTAATTCGCTGGGGTCGCCGACACAGAGCTCAGCCAGCATCTCGCGCAAGCGCGGCAAGATTTGGCTGGCTAGTGGCTCCTCAATACACAAAATACGGGCGGCCGAGCAGCGCTGGCCAGCGCTATCAAAGGCCGACTGAACCAGATCACGTAATAATTGCTCCGGGTGGGCAGTGTTGTCGGCCAACAGAATATTCACCCCGCCGGTTTCGGCTACCAGCACGCGGTCAGCGCCAAATGCAGCAATCGCCTGCTCAATTTTCCTGGCGCTAGTCAGCGAACCGGTAAAGGCCACCCCCTGGCAGCGATGATCGAGCGTAAGCGCTGCGCCCACGTCTGCGCCACCTAGCAGCAATTGCAGTACATCGGTGCCGATGCCGGCGCGGTGGAAGCATTGCACGGCCAGGCTGGCAATCAGCGGCGTTTCTGGGGCCGGCTTGGCCAGCACCGGATTGCCGGCAATCAGCGCCGCGGCAATTTGGCCCGTAAAAATGGCCAGCGGGAAATTCCACGGGCTAATTGCCACCAAAACGCCCAATGGCTGCGGTGCTTGCTGTAGCCAATGCTGGCGGGCTTGCTGTGCGTAGTAGCGACAAAAATCAATGGCTTCGCGCAGCTCTTGCTCGGCATTACGCCAAGTTTTGCCCGCTTCGCGCACCAATAAATTGAGCAAGGGCGCGGCTTGCTGCTCCAGCAAATTCGCGGTCTGCTCTAGCGCTTGCGCGCGTTGCAACACGGGCGTTAGGCGCCAGCGCGAGGCGGCGGCTTCGGCCGCAGCAAAGGCGACATTAATCTCGGCCAGTTGACTGGGGCAATAGGCGCCAAGTCGGTCGGTATTTTGGGCGGGATTGAAGCAATCAATTTTAGGGGTATTGCTTGCAGTGTATTGATGAATAATCCCTGTGGCTAGATACTGGGTGCTAGTATGTTCATTAATGCTGGCGATGCGGGTTTGCCATTGCGCCAGCATCGCCGGGTCGATTTGCGCGGGCGTCTCGCGGGGCAAATACAGTTTATTGGGCGGTTTTAAGCGTTTGCTGGCAGTGGGCGGAGCCACCGGAGGGTGAAACAGTTGATGCATAAACGACGTATTGGCCCCGTTTTCTAAGAAACGGCGTACCAAGTAGGGCAACAACTGGCGGCTATCGCCCACTGGCGCATACAGGCGGCAAGGGCGTTCAATGCCCATTTCACTGGCGGCTTGGTAAAGGCCTTCGCCCATGCCCAGCAAGGCCTGATATTCAAATTGCTGCTGCTCGCCCATTAAATGCAGCTGGGCGATGGTAAAGGCATTGTGGGTGGCAAACTGAGGAAAAATACGGTGCGGCGCCTGCAATAGTACTTGCGCGCAGGCTAGATAATGCTGGTCGGTGCGGCTTTTTTCGGTCCAGACCGGATAGTGGCTTAAGGCGGCTTGCTGCGCCAGTTTGATTTCGCTATCCCAATACGCGCCTTTAACGAGGCGGACACTAATCGGTTTGTGTAGCTCGCGGCTTAGCTTATTCAGCCATTTCACCACCTCGAGCGCGTTTTTTTGATAAGCCTGTACCGCAATCCCCAACCCTGCCCATTCGCGCAGTTTGGGCTCGTGCATCAGTCGGGCAAAAAGCTGTAGGGTTAAGAGCTGGCGTGCGCTTTCTTCGGCATCGATGGTGAGCCCAATATCCAGCTGCATCGCGCGCTCGGCTAAGGCATACAGCTGTGGGTAGAGTTGCTCTTGGACTGCGTCGGCCTGCTCAAGCTGAAATTTCGGATGCAAGGCCGAGAGTTTCACCGAAACACTGGGGCCAAAATACCCAGCCCCCTGGCTGTATTGGCCCACCGCCTCAATGGCTTGGGCATAGGCTTCTCCATAGCGCCGCGCTTCGCTCTGGCTCATTGCGCTTTCGCCCAGCATATCGAATGAATAGCGAAATTCGCTGGCTTGTTGTTGTAAGGCCTCTTGAATGTGATCCGCAATCACAAATTGGTTCGCCAGCCGCAACAGCGCATGGCGGATCGATTCGCGAATCAGCGGATCAGTTAAGCTAGACGACCAACTTTCGGCCAAATCCAGACCCAAAGTGGCCAAATTGATTTGCCAGGAAGGGCTTTGCCCACGTAGGGCATGCCAATCGGCGGCATGCAGCTGCTCGGCAATTAAGGTCGAAACGGCCGCATCATCCGGGATGCGCAGCACCCCTTCGGCTAGATTTAATAATGCGCGCCCAGCCGGGGTATGCAGCGGAAACTGTGCCAGCAAGGCATCCAGCCCACCAGTGGCTTGGCGTAGCTGGCGCACTTTCTGGCTCAGCAAATGCCCCATGGCATCGGCCCGTAATTGCTGTTCGCTGCCCAGTATGCAGGTGCAAGGCTGCTGGCCTGCCAAGCGCGCTTCGTCGGCCGCGCGCAATTGCGTCAGCGCGAGTAAATCGCGCGGTAAATCAAAGAGGGCAGTGGGCAAGCGCAGCATATGGGTCCCTTGGCCCGTGGGCGCAGTGCTTATACCGTAAAGCGGCGAATGGTTTTATCCAGACCTTCGGCAATCTGGGTTAGGCGGCCGGCTAGTTGATTGGTGTTTTCGGCGGCGCTATGGTTTTCCTCGCTGACCTGCGCGATTTTCTCCACATTGCGGGCGATTTCCTGGCTCGCAATACTTTGCTCTTTGATGGCGCCGCTAATGCTGCCAATGTGCTCCACACTGCGGCGGGTGACGTTTTCGATGGCGCTTAAGGCATCGGCCACACTTTCGGTGCTGCGCACGCCGCTTTCTACCAACTGCCCAGCGGAGCGCATGCCCTCTGCGGCGAGCGACGTATCGCGTTGTACCGAGTCGATTTTGCTGGTGATCTCAACCGTGGCTTGCGTGGTGCGCTCGGCCAATTTGCGCACTTCATCAGCCACCACCGCAAAACCACGCCCCAAATCGCCGGCCCGCGCCGCTTCGATCGCGGCATTGAGCGCCAGCAGATTGGTTTGATCGGCAATGTCTTTAATCACCATGGCAATGCTGCCAATTTCATCCGAGCGTTGATTCAGCTGCACAATGGTTTCAGACGAGCGATTGATCGAATCGGCAATCTGGTTGATCTCTACCGCGGCTTTTTTGGCAATCGCCGTACCTTCGCTGGCGGTGACCGAGGCCTCGCGCGCTTCGCTTTCCATGGTGAGGGTGTTATCGGCAATCATGTTGACGCTGACCGACATCTGCTCCACCGCGGCAGCCGTCGAAGCAGATGCTTCCGCCTGTTGGCGCGAAGCTTGGGCAATTTGTTCCGAGGCATTGGTGAGCTCGCGCGCCGCGCTCAATAGCTCGCCCGAATTGCGGTTGGCTAGGCCAATTACTTCGCACATGCCAGTAAACAGGCGATTTAGTGCGGTAGAGGTTTGGCCGATTTCATCATGCTGATTGGCGGTGAGGCGACGGCCAATATGGCCGGTGCGGTCCATTTCATCAATATCACGCTGCATCTGATTCAATGGCTGGCGCACGCTGCGTGAAATCACCACGGCGGCAATCACTGCGGCCGCAATCGCCAAGAGCAGCAGCACAATTGTGATTTGATTGGTGGCCGCTCGCTGGGCTTCGACTTTGCCGGCAATCGCCTTCACTGCCGTCATCGCTTCTTTGGCGTGTTCGGCGGAGTCTTCACCGAGTTTGCGTACGACTGCTTTGTGTTTATCAAAGGCCTGATTGGCTTCGCCGGTGCTGGCGTATTTGCCGGCGGCGACTTCACCAGCGACTTCATTAAAGGCCTTGGCGTAATCATCGAGCCCGGTTTGCAGCTCGGCGATGGCTTTTTTGCGCTCATCGTTGGCGACCGGCGCGGCTTTATCAAGTGCGGCTTTGGCGTCGCCTAGGGTTTTATCCCATTTGGTTTTGTATTCTTTTACTTTTTCCGGATTGCTCAAATTAATAAATAGGTCTTTTTCAAAGCGGCGTAAATGCAGCACATTTTCGCCCAGCTCATTCATCGCAATGCCATATTCCAGATCGGTGCTTAAGAGTTCTTGCACTACATTGGCCGATTGGCGCAAGCCCATCAGGCCGGCCAAGCCTACGGCGATAATTAATACGATCATAACCACAAAACCGAGCGTGATTTTGGCGGCAATGGTGAGTTTGGACGACATGAGCGACTCCGAATTAGTCATTTAATCATCAGTCTAGGTTGGCTTAAGCATTCTGCAAGTTACGGTGATGATTTCATAAAAATGTCATATTTCAACGGTCAGGTGAGCTTGCGGTGAATCGGGTAAAATCGGCTTTTTGCTGTTTACCGAGCTTGAGCATGACCCAGGTCACAGAATTAACGCCGTATGAATTACTCGGTGGCGCGCCAGTGTTGCGTCAGCTGGTTGATCGCTTTTATGACCTGATGGCGAGCGACCCGCGCGCAGCGACAATTCAGGCCATGCATGGCGCTGACACTGGCTTGATTCGGGAAAAACTATTCGAATTTTTATCTGGCTGGCTGGGTGGCCCGCAGTTATTTATCGAAAAATATGGCCATCCGCGCTTGCGTGCCCGGCATATGCCGTTTGCGATTGGTGAGGCCGAGCGGGATCAGTGGTTGCTGTGCATGTATCAGGCAATGAACGACACCCCGATGCCGACCGAAGTGCGCAGCCATCTGGAAGAAGCGTTTTTCCGCACTGCCGATTTTATGCGTAACCAATAAACTGGATTATTACAGGGGTATTGCCCTGTAAGTATTAGCTGGATTGATTTTAAAGAGGATACCTAAATGGGGTATCTGTAGATTAATAACAAAGCTCACTCGCGAAGCGAGGCTCCCCTCAAGGAGGGGACGGGTGGGGTGGGAATAGAACATCAAGGCTGCAGACTAAACGCCTTATTCCCTAGGCTCGGCTTTGCTCCGACTCGCAGAGGATTGTTCTTCCACTTGGCCAGCAGCCTGAGGATACCCGACTGGGTATCCTTTTTTATTGGCCGCCGGCAAAGTCATTTTGCCGCCAGGCTTCATACACTGTGATGGCCACGGCGTTAGCCAGATTCAGGCTGCGGTTATTGGGCAGCATCGGTAGGCGGATACGCTCGCCCGGCGCGAATTCGGCCAAGATTTCGGCCGGTAGGCCACGGCTCTCGGGCCCAAATACCAGCACATCCCCGGGGGCATAGCTCACGGTATCAAAGCGCTGCGAGCCCTTGGTGGTGCCAGCAAAAAAGCGCCGCCCGGCTAGTGCGGCGCGGCAGGCGGCCCAGTCTTCGTGCACTTGCATCTCGGCGTATTCATGGTAATCCAGCCCCGCGCGGCGCATTTTGGTATCGTCCAGCGGAAAACCCAGTGGCTTGACCAGATGCAGGCGCGCACCGGTATTGGCGGCCAGACGAATGATATTGCCGGTATTGGGCGGAATTTCGGGCTGGTAGAGGACAATCTCAAACATGGTGATCCGTGGTGCAAGACAAATAGATTTACCCTTGACGGGCAGGGCGCTGATTCTACACTGAGATTCCATCGAGCTGGGAGTGCGTGTATGAGCGTGCCACTGACGCAGGAAATCTTGCAGGCCACCGCAGCCATGGCGCGGGCCGATGGGCTGAGTCCTGCGCAAACGCTGGCCTTGCTGTTTCGTGCGCTCGATCACTGGCTGCCCGCACCGGATGCCACGCCGTTTAATCCGGCGCGCACCCAAGGTTTTGCCGCGGCCTGCTACGCAGCCCAGCACGGCTGGCCGCTGGCCTTACGGCGTGATCGGCACGCGCCCAATGGTTGGCGCTGGCAGGCTGAACTCCCCGCCAGCTGTGCTCCTGCGCAGTTGGGGCATTGGCTGTTGGCGGCACAACTGGAAGTCGGCCAACAGCGGGCGCGCACAGCGCAGCTGGCGCGGGCTGATTCTGCGCAAATCTAGGGCTATTTCGCTGTCCGATCCGGGGTGGGGCTGATAGAATCGAGAGCAAATTTATTTTGCCAAAGACTGTTCTCGTATGACTCATACCGCCACGCTGCTGATCAGCTGCCCTGATCAGAAAGGCATTTCGGCTGCGATTGCCAATTTCCTGTTTACCTACAACGCCAATATCGTTCATTCCGATCAACATCAGGACAACACCGATAATCTGTTTCTGATGCGCATTGAGTGGGATCTGGCCGACTTCACGCTGGACATGAATGCGTTTGCTGCGGCCTTTCAGCCGATTGCCGACCGCTTTAGCATGACCTGGAAAGTTGCGCTGTCGAATAAAGCGCAAAAAGTCGCAATTTTCGTTTCTAAATACGATCACTGCCTCGTGGATTTGCTGCATCGCTACAAGAGCGGCGAACTGAAATGCGAAATTCCGCTGATTATTTCCAATCACGAAGATTGCCGCGCGCTGGCCGAGTTTTACGGCATTGAATACCACGTTATTGCCGTCAACAAAGACAATAAAGCCGCCGCCGAAGCGCAGCAGCGCGCGCTGCTGGCCGAAAAAGGCATCGATCTGATCGTGCTGGCACGCTATATGCAGGTGTTAAGCCATGAATTCACCGCCGCCTACCCGCAGCGCGTAATCAATATTCACCACAGCTTCCTGCCGGCATTTGACGGTGCCAAGCCGTATCACCGCGCGTTTGCCCGTGGCGTGAAGCTGATTGGCGCCACCAGCCACTACGTGACCGAAATCCTCGACGATGGCCCGATTATCGAGCAAGACGTCACGCGCATTTCACACCGTGATGATGTCGAAGCCCTGATTCAAAAAGGCCGCGATCTGGAACGCGTGGTGCTGTCGCGGGCGGTGCGCTGGCATCTGGAACACCGCGTGCTGGTGTATTCAAACAAAACCGTGATTTTCAACTAAACGTTCAACTAAACGCCTTGGCCGCCGGCTGCGTACACTAACGTGCACGGGGCAGCGGGAATGGCTTGCTGTAAATCAAACAGGGGTATTGCTGGCTAGGCCTTTGGGGTTAAGGCTTGGCGGGCAATACCCCTTTGTTGTTAATTCGGGCTCAGCGCTTGCAGCAGATCGTTTTCCAGCTGCAGCAAGGCGCGCTCGTCGTTGAGCACGCTGCCGGTAATCAGAAAATGATCTTCCGCCCGCTCGCCCAAAGTCATGATCTTGGCCGACTGAATCTCGATCCGCTTGGCGGCCAAAATCCGCGCAATGGTGGATAACAGCCCGGGCCGATCGCCAGCCGCCACCGACAGAATATGAAATTTGCCTTTTTCATCGGCGCGAATCTGCACATGCGGCTTTACCGGAAAATGCTTTTGCTGGCGCGATAGCCGCGCGCTGGGTGCGGCGGGGAGCGGCAGTTTTTTGGCGATGCGCTGTGCCAGCTCGAATTCCACGTAATTGATCAGATCGCGATACGAGGCATGGCGGCTATCGGGGATAAACACGTAGAAGGTGTCCAGCGCATAGCCGTGCGTGGTGGTGTGGATATGTGCATCAAAAATGCTGTAGCCGGCGTGCTCGAAAAAGCTGCAAATCTGCGCAAACAGATCGGGTTGATCCAGCGTATACACCACCACCTGCAGGCCTTCGCCGGACTCGGACAGCTTGGCTTTGACGGTGGGCTCGGTGGCATGCATACGGTTGAGCAATACGCGGGTGTGCCAGGCAATATCGCGGGCATCCTGGCGCAGAAAATACACGGTATCCAGCAGCTTCCAGAACGGTTGATGCGCATCGCTGCGAAAGCCATACAGCCGCAGCAGGCGCAAAGCCTCATCCTGCCGCTCGGCCAGCCAGGAATGCGCGGTGATATTCTGGCTATTCAGATAGCGGGCGGTGCCTTTAAATAGGTCTTCCAGCAGCTTGGCTTTCCAGGCGTTCCATACTTTCGGGCTGGTGCCGCGAATATCCGCTACGGTGAGCAGGTACAGCGCATTCAGATGCCGCTGATCTTTCACCAGCGCGGCAAATTCGGCGATGACTTCCGGATCGTAAACGTCCTGTTTTTGCGCGACTGAAGACATGGTGAGATGGTGCGTCACCAGCCAGACGATCAGCTCGCGGTCGGCCTCGGGCAACGGATGGCGCGCCACCCACTGGCGGGTAATCTCGGCGCCCAGCAGCGAATGATCGCCGCCGCGGCCTTTGCCGATATCGTGAAATAGCGCCGCCAGATAGATGACTTCGGGCCGCTCAAATTCGGCCAGCAGGCGCGAACAGAGCGGATATTCATGGGTAAAGGCGGTCACGGCAAAGCGGCGCACATTGCGCAGCACCATCAGCGTGTGTTCATCCACCGTATACACATGAAACAGATCATGCTGCATCCGCCCAACAATATCGCCAAACTCGGGGATATAGCGCCCCAGCACCCCATATTGATTCATGCGCCGCAAAATACGGGTAAGGCCGCGCGGCTCGCGAAACAGTGCGATAAAGAGCTGGCGATTATGCGCTTCGGCCAGAAAATCATCATCGATTAAATGCCGCGCATGCCACAGCGCCCGCAGCGTGGCCGGTGCGATATCGCTGGCTTCGCGGCGCTGCTCGAAATGCAGAAACAGCGCCAGCATGCTGGAGGGTTTGCAGGTGAATAAATCCGGGTCAATGGTTTCCAGCAGCCCATCTCGAATCTGAAAATCGGCGCAAATCGGCAGTGGCTTGGTGCCGATTTGCGAGAAAATCCGCGCCCGCAGTGCATGCAGCAACACCGGCACCAGCTGCGTCACAATCCGCGCGGCCAGATAGTATTCGGCCATAAAGGCTTCCGAGGCGCGCTGGGTAATCCGCCCGGCGCTGGCCAGATCATCCAGCCCGAAGGCTTTGGCCAGCGGATGTTGGTAATCAAATAAAATCCGGTCTTCCCGCCGTTTGGCGCGCCAGTGCAGGGCGATGCGGTAAGTGCGCAGCACGCGCTCGGCTTCGCACAGCTTGCGGTTTTCTTCGTCGGTGAGCATGCCCATGGCCGCCAGCGCATGCCAATCGCGGCCCAGCCGCTGGCTGGCGGCAATCCAGCCGATCAGATGCAAATCACGCAAGCCACCCGGGGCTTCCTTGATATTGGGTTCGAGCTTGTAGGTGGCGTTTTGAAAGCGGCCGTAGCGGGCTTGCTGCTCGATCAGTTTGGCGTCGAA
Organism: Chitinibacter sp. ZOR0017; assembly: GCF_000799095.1. NCBI lineage: Bacteria > Pseudomonadati > Pseudomonadota > Betaproteobacteria > Neisseriales > Chitinibacteraceae > Chitinibacter > Chitinibacter sp. ZOR0017. The sequence goes on from NZ_JTLG01000044.1 coordinate 169,861, forward strand.
AAATTCTTTCGGATCGATATGCCGGTGCACGGTATCCAGAAACTGGCTAAAGCGGGCGGTATCGCCCACCAGCAGACGAGCCTCCAGCAGCGCGGTTTGCACGGTGATGTCTTTTTCGGCTTCATTCAGGCAATCGGCCAGCGTGCGCACCGAGTGGCCAACCTCCAGCCCGATATCCCAGAGCTCGCCCACAAAAATCTCGAGTTTTTCCAGCAGCGCCGGGCTGGGTTGATCGGGCAGTAAAATCAGTAAATCGATGTCGGAGTAGGGGTATAGCTCGCCACGCCCATAGCCACCTACCGCAGCGAGCAATACCTCGCAGGCAAATTCATGTCGATTCCATAGCTCGCTCAGCGTTTGGTCGGTGAGGCTGGCTAGCTCGCTCAACAGCGGCGCGGTTTTGGCAGGTTCTGTAAAACGCGCTTGCAACTCGGTTTTGCTGCTGGCGTAGCTTTGGCGGATGGCGGTGACGGAGCGCATAGATAATCCTGCGACGGCGATGGACATAAAAAAGGGTATTGCGCTGCAATACCCGATTTGTAAAGCTTTGCTGAGATTACCCCAGCAGGTATTTCTCTGGTTTGGCCGGCGTACCCGCTGACACGGTTAGCACTTCGTAGCCAGTCTCGGTCACCAGAATCGTGTGTTCCCACTGGGCCGATAGGCTGCGATCTTTGGTCACAATCGTCCAGCCGTCGTTCATTTGTTTGATCTCACGCTTGCCGGCGTTAATCATCGGCTCGATGGTGAAAATCATGCCCGGCTTTAGCTCGGGGCCAGTGCCGGCTTTGCCATAGTGCAGCACTTGCGGCTCTTCGTGAAACACCGCGCCAATGCCATGGCCGCAGAATTCGCGCACGACCGAGTAGCCGGCTTTTTCGGCGTATTTTTGAATGGCGGCGCCAATATCGCCCAGTCGCGCGCCAGGTTTCACTTGCTCGATGCCGATCCACATGCAATCGAATGTCACTTGCGACAGGCGTTTGGCATGCGCCGGCACCGCATCGCCCACCAGAAACATCCGGCTATTGTCGCCGTGGTAGCCGTCTTTGATCACGGTGATATCAAGATTAACCACATCGCCGTTTTTCAGCGGTTTGTCGTTGGGAATACCATGACAAATCACGTTATTGACCGAAGTACAAATCGATTTCGGATACGGAATATATCCTGGCGGGCAGTAGTTGAGCGGGGCAGGGATGGTGCCTTGCACATTCACCATGTATTCGTGGCACAGGCGATCGAGCTCGCCGGTGGTCACGCCAGGCACAACGAATGGGGTGATGTAATCGAGTACTTCGGCGCCCAAACGGCCGGCAACGCGCATTTTTTCGATTTCTTCAGCGGTTTTAATGGTGATGCTCATGGAATCCTCAGTGGGTGGGCTGGCCAGCAGCCGCGATCAATTTTTACGCAATTATAACACTGCGCTGCGACACCCCACAGCCGGTTTTTACCGTAGGCGGCTCAGGGCCTGATCGGCCAGTGCGTGATAGAGATTCACTTTAAACTGCCGCGCCACGGCGCTAGCCAGCATGGCGGCCGCCAGGCTGGAAATCACCATATCGTGCCCATCGGTCATTTCCATCATGATGACCGCGGCGGTGAGCGGCGCCCGGGTCACTGCGGCCAGTAGGCCCACCATGCCAATCGCCATCAGTTTGACCGGGGGCGTGGTGGCAAATAGCGGGGCAAACCAGCTGCCCACCCCGGCACCGAGTGAGAGCGAGGGCGCAAAAATCCCGCCGGGCAGGCCGGTCAGGAAAGTGAGCACCATGCCCGCCCATTTCAGCGGAGTGAAATACCACGGCAGGGCGCTACCCTGATTGATGGCGGCGCTGGTAATTTCGGCGCCGCTGCCATGAATCGGTGCCAACAAACCCAAGAGCGCTATCAGTAGCCCGCACAGCGCCACAAAGCGATACGGCGCTTGCGTGCGCCATTGCTGCACGCTGGCGGGTAGCCAGCGCTGGGCATGGATACAGGTCCAGCTAAAGATCCCGCCCACCAAGCCCGCCACCCCGCCGATGAGTACAATCGGCAGCAACATCGCGGCCGAAAAGCCCGGCACATGAATGCGGCCGAAATACACATAATCACCGAGTAAGGCCAGCGACACCACCCCGGCGATAATCACCGCGCCGAGCAATTTGCCCGAGGTTTGTTCCTCGACCGAGCGGGCCAGCTCTTCAAAGGCAAACACAATCCCGGCTAGCGGGGTATTAAACGCGGCGGCAATCCCGGCGGCACCGCCGGCCAAAATGAGCTGGCGGCGGAACAGCGGCGTATCGATGCGGGCAAAGCCATGCAGGCTGTGCATGAGGCTAGCGCCAATTTGTACGGTGGGGCCTTCGCGACCCAGCACAAAGCCGCTGGCCAGGCCAGCTACAATGCCGATGAATTTGGCCAGCGCGATGCGCAACGATAACAGCTGCGATGTCCGCGCCGGTGCGTGGGTGGTTTCCAGCGCGGCTTTGGTTTGCGGAATGCCGCTGCCTTGCGCGCCTTCGCCCAGCCGGCGCATCAGCCACAGCGCGGCCACGCCGCCAGCGGGCACCAGCAAGAGCGGCGCAAAGCGCCATTGCCCTTGTGCCCAGCTAAAGAGCCCAAAAGCATATTCGGCCGCCTTGGCCAGCAAAACCGCCACCAGGCCCACCAGCGCTGCACCCAGCCACAGCAGCGCGGTTTGGCGGCTACTGGTCGAGGCTTGCTGTACGGTATGACTGAGGCGCAGCCAGTAATGGCGCAGAAGGCGAGGTACAGACATGGGCATAGGGGCGATGGTGAAGTAATGAGCATGCGCGGTAGCTAGAGGGAAGTCCAGTACCTAATACCATACCGCGTGATAGCCGCACGGCGCGCAGCAAAAAGGCCCCGGAGTGGGGCCTTGCGGATTAGCTTGGGCGGCGCGTTTCCGGCAGCACGATATTGACTTCCAGTACTTCGAAATCGTCTTTTTTATCGAGCTGCACTTTAATATCGGCCGGATCAATGGCCACATATTTGGAAATCACTTCCACCAGCTCTTTTTGCAGCTGTGGCAGGTAATTAGGTGCTTCGCGGCCACTGCGCTCATGCGCCAGAATAATCTGCAGGCGCTCACGTGCGACCGAGGCGGTTTTTTTCTTTTCGCCAAAGAAATAACTCAGGATCGACATCGCTTAACCTCCAAACAACCGTTTCCAGAACGGCTGTTTTGGTACTTCGATAAAGCGCATCGGTTTTTCTTCGCCCAGGAAGCGGCCGATCACGTCTTTGTAGGCTTCCGATACATCAGTGCCGGCATTATGAATCGCTGGCGTACCGGCATTCGAGGCCTGCAGTACGGTTTCAGATTCCGGAATAATCCCGATCAGCGGAATGCGCAGCAGATGTTGCACATCATCCAGCGACAGCATTTCGCCCGATTCCACGCGCGATGGGCTGTAGCGGGTGATCAGCAGGTGGGTTTTTACCGTGGCACCTTCTTCGGCTTTGCGTGATTTGGCATCCAGAATGCCGATAATGCGGTCTGAGTCGCGCACAGATGAGACTTCTGGATTAGTCACCACAATCGCTTCATCGGCGAAATACAGCGCCAGAAACGCGCCGGTTTCGATACCGGCAGGGCTATCGCACACGATGTAATCAAAGCCGTCGTGTTTAAGCTCGTTCAGCACCCGCTCAACGCCTTCTTTCGAGAGCGCATCTTTATCGCGCGTTTGCGAGGCGGGCAGTACAAACAGATTGTCGCAGTTTTTATCTTTGATCAGCGCCTGGCGCAGCGTAGCTTCACCTTGGATGACGTTGACGAAATCGTAGACCACGCGGCGCTCGCAACCCATGATCAGGTCGAGATTACGCAGGCCCACGTCAAAGTCGATCACAGCGGTTTTAAAGCCGCGCAGCGCAAGGCCGGATGCGAAGCTGGCGCTGGTGGTGGTTTTACCCACGCCGCCTTTGCCTGAAGTTACTACGACGATTTTGGTCACGGTGATCCCCTGATGTTGAAATGTTGGAAAGCTCGCGCTTAGTTCAAGTTGGTTAAAGCTTCGATGACGATTTTGTTTTCATCGAGCAGAATTTGGCTCGGTTTGCCGCGTATGGCATCGGGCAGGTTTTCATCCAGCGCGCGATACACCCCGGCAATCGAAACCAGCTCGGCTTCCATGCAGGTAGTGAAAATGCGCGCTTCGGTATTGCCACGTGCGCCCGCCAGCGCCCGTCCCCGCAGTGGGGCATAGACATGGATATTGCCATCGGCGATGACTTCGGCGCCGTTGGAGACTAGCGCCAGCACAATCAGATCACCGCCCTTGGCGTACACCTGCTGCCCTGTACGCACCGGGCGGGTAATGATCGTAGCGCCTTGTGGGGCAATGATTTCCGGCTGATGCGCTGGGGGGGTATGTTGCGCGGGTTGGCTGGTGCTGGTGAGCTCGGTATCCAGTAGCACCACGAGACCGGCTTCTCGCGCGGCAACTTGCTGATCTTTATTGCCACCCTGCACGGCGATGGGCGCGAGGGCAAATTGCCGCAGCAAATTCACCATGGCCACAATTTCAACCGCGCTGGGGATTTGCGGCAGGCTATTGAAATCGATCACGACCTGCTCGCCGCTCAGAAAATGATCGGTGCCGCCCAATTGCGCTTGCAAGGCAGATTGCAGCTGATCGCAATCGGTGGTGACCGGAACAAAGGCCGTCAAACGGGTGGTAGAGCTTTTGAATTCAAACAGGCTGGCCGTCGATTCCGGGTAGGCGAAACTGGTCATGAGCGTCACAAAGACAAGGGTGGGAATTAAACCCTGCAGTTTACCGTTTCAACCTCGCGCTAGGAAGCTGTAAAACCCTGTCAGCGAATGAAAACAACGCCCCGCCGGTCAGATCTGGCCATGCGGGGCGCTGGCATGTGGTTTTACTGCGTTGGATAGGCTTAATAAGCGCGGCGAGTGAGGCCGGTGCGGTGCATGATGGTGGTGGCCAATTCTTCGATCGACATCCGCGTGGTATTCAGAAACGGCACGCTGGCTTGGCGCATCAGTGCTTCGGCCTCGGCAACTTCAAATTGGCAGGTTTCGAGCTGACAATAACGGCTTTCCGGCTTTCTTTCTTGCCGGATTTGCCGTAAGCGCTCGGGGTCAATGGTGAGGCCAAACAATTTATTACGATACGGTAACAAAAGTTTAGGCAGCGTGTGCTGGCCGAAATCTTCCGGGGTCAGCGGATAGTTGGCAGCCTTAATCCCGAATTGCAAAGCCAGATACAAACAGGTGGGCGTTTTACCCGAGCGGGAGACACCGACCAGGATCAAATCGGCCTCCTGCAAATCGCGTGGCATTACGCCATCATCGTGATTGAGCGAGAAATTCACCGCGTTGATCCGGTTGTTATATTCCTCAAAATTGCTGATTTCATGTGCGCGGCCGATGGTGTGCGACGATTGCACGCCCAGCTCGTCTTCCAGTGGGCCAATAAATTGGGCAAAAAAATCAAAGGATTGGGCGTCGGGCACCTGGATTTTGGCGCGAATGCTCGGATCGGCGATGGTGCTGAATACCAGCGGCCGGCAGCCATCAATCAGGGCCTGTTTGCGGATTTTGAGCGCGACTTCTTCGGCTTTTTCCAGTGTATCGACAAACGGCAACACAATCCGGTTAAAGGTCACGTCCACAAACTGCGACAGCAGCGAATGGCCCAAGATTTCTACGGTGATCCCGGTGCGGCCAGAGACAAAAAAAGCGGTGCGACGCATAAGATATTCTTCCTTTTTCCCTAGGATAAACTGACGATCAGGGGAAAACCAGTAGATACAATTACTTACTTTGGTCAAAAAAAAACTATGTTTAACTTATTCTCCATTAAGTTGCGCTGCAACAAAGACGCACACCAATAAACAACTTCCTCACGAAGGGGTCGATACGATGACTGAACAGTACGTAGTGGATTTTGCACATCTGCGGATGAGCGATGTCGAACAAGTAGGCGGCAAAAACGCCTCGCTGGGCGAGATGATCTCGCAGCTGACCGAAAAGGGCGTGCGCGTTCCTGGCGGTTTTGCTACTACGGCTGAAGCGTATCGCACCTTTCTGGCCCACGAAGGGCTGGCTGATCGCATTGATGCGGCGCTGGCCACGCTGGATGTTGATGACGTCAAAGCCTTGGCCGAAACCGGCAAGCAAATCCGCGACTGGATTATGGCTACGCCCTTGCCACCGCAGCTGGAAGCCGAAATGGCCGAACACTACGCCAAGCTCGGCGACAACGTCACTGTCGCGGTGCGCTCATCCGCCACGGCTGAAGACTTGCCTGATGCCTCGTTTGCCGGTCAGCAAGAAACTTTCCTGAATATCGTCGGCTACCAAAACGTGGTGGATGCGATGAAGCAGGTATTTGCGTCGCTGTATAACGACCGCGCCATTGCCTATCGCGTGCACAAAGGTTTTGATCACAAAATCGTGGCCCTCTCGGCCGGGATTCAGCGCATGGTACGCTCGGACAAAGGCGCGGCGGGCGTGTTGTTCACCATTGATACCGAGTCGGGCTTTGATCAGGTGGTGTTTGTGACCGCCTCGTATGGCTTGGGCGAAACTGTGGTGCAGGGCGCGGTGAATCCGGATGAATTTTTCGTACACAAACCCACGCTGCGCGCTGGCCGCCCAGCGATTGTGCGCCGCCATCTGGGTGGCAAAGCCATCAAGATGGAATTCGATACCGAATCCAAAGCCGGTAAATCGGTGCGCACCGTGGATGTGCCGCTGGCCGATCGCCGCCAGTTCTCCATTTCGGATGAAGAAGTCCAGGAATTGGCACAATACGCGCTAATCATCGAAGAACACTATGGCCGCCCAATGGATGTGGAATGGGGCCGTGATGGCATCGATGGCAAGCTGTATATCCTGCAAGCCCGCCCAGAAACCGTCAAATCGCAAGAAAGCGGCTCAGAAAAACTCACCAAATTCCGCATGCTGGAAACTGGCGAAGTGCTGACCGAAGGCCGCGCCATTGGCCAGAAGATTGGTCAAGGCCGCGTGCGCATTATCCGTGATGTATCGGAAATGGATCGCGTGCAAGCCGGTGATGTGCTGGTCTCCGATATGACCGACCCGGATTGGGAACCCGTCATGAAGCGCGCGGCTGCGATTGTGACCAACCGCGGTGGCCGTACCTGTCACGCCGCGATTATCGCCCGCGAGCTGGGTATTCCAGCCGTAGTGGGCTGTGGCGATGCCACCAAAGCCCTGCGCGAAGGCGACGAAGTAACTGTCTCGTGCGCCGAAGGCGATACCGGCAATGTGTATGCAGGCTTGCTGAAATTTGAAAAACTGGATGTTTCGCTGGCCACCATGCCGCAAGCACCGGTGAAATTGATGATGAACGTCGGCAACCCGGAGCTTGCTTTCGATTTTGCCCAGCTACCGAACGAAGGCGTGGGGCTGGCGCGGCTGGAATTCATCATCAACCGCATGATCGGCATTCACCCCAAAGCCCTGCTGGCCTACCCGAATCTGGCTGAGCCATTGAAAACCCAAGTGGAAGAACGCATCGCCGGCTATCGCTCGGCCATCGATTTTTATATCGATAAAATTGCCGAGGGCATTGCTACGCTGGGCGCGGCGTTCTACCCGAAAAAAGTCATCGTGCGGCTGTCGGATTTCAAATCCAACGAATACGCCAACTTGCTCGGTGGCCCGGAATACGAGCCGCATGAAGAAAACCCCATGATTGGTTTCCGTGGCGCCGCACGCTATGTAGATAAATCATTCCGTGATTGCTTCGAGCTCGAATGCCGTGCAGTGAAAAAAGTGCGCGATGTAATGGGCCTGACCAATGTGGAAGTGATGATTCCGTTTGTGCGCACGCTGAAGGAAGCCGAATGTGTCATCGATCTGTTGGCGCGCAATGGCCTCAAGCGCGGCGAAAATGGCCTGCGTATCATTATGATGTGCGAAATCCCAGCCAACGCTGTGCTGGCCGAGCAATTCTTGCAGTATTTCGACGGCTTCTCGATCGGCTCGAACGACATGACCCAGCTCACGCTCGGCATTGATCGTGACTCCGGCGGACCGGTATCCGCCAGCTTTGACGAGCGCAACGAAGCGGTGAAAGCTATGCTCAGCATGTCGATCAAAGCCTGCCGTAAACTGAACAAATACGTCGGCATCTGTGGCCAAGGCCCATCGGATCACCCTGATTTTGCGCAGTGGCTGGTGGAAGAGGGGATCGAGACGATTTCGCTCAATCCCGATACCGTGGTGGAAACCTGGCTTTTCTTGGCTAAAGGTGGCAAAGCCTGAGGGGTATAGCCCTGTGGGTTTTATTTAGCTTTACCTGGCAAAATATACCCATGGCAAGATAAAAAGCCCGTCCTTGTGACGGGCTTTTTATCGAGCTTGAGCAGCCGGTTGGCGCAGGCGATAAACCTGACCGCCATTTTTTAAACGGCGCGTCTCAAACGGGCATTTCGCCCTAATTGGCTTCAATTGTAGGGTCGGCTTTAGCCGGCCACGCATACACATTAGATCGGTTACAGGAAGTGCACCTAAGGCGAAGCTCAACCTACGGGTATATCTGGCTGATTTAGAGAATGAATAGCCTCTAGCGTAACACCATGGCACGTATATGCCGCGATAGTTGATTTGGGGCTTGAATTCCCGTTAAAGCGAAGGCCGAGCGAGGAGCGAGAGCTAGGCTCGCGACGATTGGGGGCACGGCGGAGCCGACTTCGCCTCGGGTCACCTTTGGGGTGCAGGGGCTTTGGCGAAGCCAAGCTCCCTGCCTGTCTGCGCGGCGGAACGTGCACCAAAAACATCGTGCCGCAGGCACTGAAAATCATTACAATCGTTGAAAAGATATTGGCTGCAATCGGCCAGAAGCGGAACTATCGTTTCCCTCAATGAATAACTTCATTGTTTCAAATTTTTCAGTAGATTTTATACAAATAACTCAGTAAAACGGGCGTGAGAATAAGTGTAAATGAGCTGTTCCATGATAACTTTGACAACATTCATAATAGTTCGCGAATTTCGTCTTGTATTAACAGATGGCAAATAAAATTTGCTTCTGTCCTTGTGCGAAAATATCGATGATTATTCAGAATCTGTAACGCTACAATTTGACGATGTAAGCCAACTGAAACTCCCTAATTTCGGAGGCGGAGCAAACCAATTTTGTATGCTGCAAGTCTCTGAGCTAAACAATGGACTTGATAGGGCAAAATTCTATGTGGAAGACGCAGAAGATGGAAATGTGTCTTTTTATTGCGCAAGCTTCACTTAACTGGTTGCTTCAAAAGACATTTTAAAATGCATGATTCAACAAACTGAATATCCGCTTTAGGTCGAAAACAGGCAGTAGTCGGCCAAGAGCAGAAACTTGCAGAATGTGTTTTGAGTTAAATAGTAAACGAAAAATAGTAGAACATTGCATGAGAAAACTATTTGAAGCAGAGAAGCCAATCGTAAAATTTTTGCTTAATAGAGCCAATTTATCAGTCAATATCGATGAATTACTCGTTTCAAATATGAGTGATGGTGGAATGGGTAGCCTCTTTATTGGAGAAAACAATACTTTACGTACCTTTGGCGAAAAAATATCAGAGTGTTCTTTCAATGGCATTGATGGCGTTTTGGTTTCTGCTACCCTTAATCTAGACCAAAATGGTGATTTGTTTGAAATCGACATATGGAAAACCAACTTCAGCCCCTTACTAAAATGGCCAAATGAATCAGATATTGTTGCTGGGGCAATGCAATAAACTAGAAGATGGACTTACTTCCGCTATGGGTCGTGAGCTGCCTGTGGTTGCAACTTCGGGCGTATTTCGAGACTGATGTAGGCCACTGGCAGCAGTCGGCCAGAAGCGGAAGTGCTACTGCTTTTGTTCCTGCCAGACTGAACGCCAAAAGTCGTACTGATAACAGAAGTTAGTGGCTCTCATTTAGTGGGTAAATACAACTATGACGATGGACACTTTCACTATTGTTTTTGAATATGATGGTGGCACATATATTTCACAAGTTCAGTCTCAATCTGAAACAAGTGCAATACTTGGTTTTGCAGAAAAATTAGATATAAATTCAAGAATTTGATCAAAATAACAAAAATCAATTGATAGAGTCTGTAAAAATCAATGAACCTGTTGCGTTAAAAGGGCTTTCAGCAGTGTGGTGCACGACATCACTTATTAATGAAAAGCTTGGGTTAATTCATGTTATTCGAACTAAAGCTACTGTTGTGTAGCTAACTGACGGCAGTCGGCCAAAAGCGGTCAGCCTACAACTACATGCACATCGAACTCACATGAAAAATAAGGACAGTGTGAATGAGTAGGAAAGTATATTTTGAATCACTTTGTCGACTTGGCGAAGTGTCAGGGCCAGTTAGTTTCGAAACAATCGCTCACGCCGAAGAGGTACTTGAAGTTAAGTTTCCAAAAGAATACAAGGAATTCCTGAATGAGTTTGGAGCTGCGTGCTTTGATATAATGGAAATTTATGGGTTACCTGAACCAGAGAAAAATTCCCCCCCATTATGGCAATCCGTTACGCATGTAACCCAACAACTGAGAAAGTTTGGGTTGCTCGGAGAAAATAAAAGTACTTTGGTTCCATTTTCGGATGATGGAACAGGCGTATATTTTTGCTTTGACGCAGCAGTGTCGCCGGATACAAGAATCTTGGCTATTGGGCCGGGAATAGAAAGGAGTTTGGCATCTAGCTTGTATGACTTCGTTACTGATATGGCAGCCGGCAAGGTGATTTTTATAGCCCGATTAGATATGAATAGTGCCGCCAAGTATGCTGGGAGTAGTTGGGAGTGATTCGCTTGCAAACCAGCACGGTAGGTTGGGCTAAATAAAATCAGCCCAACGTTCGCACGTTAGGCTTCGCAAGCTAAGCGCCAACCTACAAATGCAACTTCCGCTTTGGGTCGATAGCTACCCATCGAGCAAAGCTCGCAACACAGTGCACCTCAACCCCTACAACAATCAACAAACACTAACGCCGCGTTAATATCCGCCAGACGCACGTTCCAACAATAATCTCCACCACAATCAGGCTTCCCAGCAGCCAATGATGATGCATTTGACGCGCCTTGAGATCGCGGGGTGTTGCTTCCAATCGGTAATCATGGGGCCAAACAGGCGATTGCCGAGTTGTAGCCTTGGTGAGCTTTTGGCAAAGCAGGCGGTGGCGAGCAGTAGAAAAGGGGGGGGCAAACCCGGCAGTACGACGCCAAGCACTGCAAGCAATAGCGCAAGCAGGCCGGCGAGAATGAGCAAGGGTTTTGCGTAGCACTGCATGGTGCTTACAGCTCATCAGCCGTCGAGCGTTCTTCTGGCGCTTGGTAGATGGCCAGTTGCAGGCGATTGCCGATCAGTTGCCCGCGTACAAAGCGGGAACAAAAGTCGTGCAGATCCATACCGCGGCAGGGGTGGTAAACATGGTAATGGGTGCGGTAGTGAATGAGCAGGGTATCGCCGTCTAGCTCAATTTTATCAAGCTCGCTGAACGTATACTGCGCATGGGTATCAAATTCGCTCACTTCGCAATCCAGCGCGGGGGTGAGCTGCGCCCACTGGCTGAGCAGAAAGGCGTGCCAGCTGGCTAAGTCGGGTTGGCTGGTGGGTAGGGTGAGGGCAATCATGGTTGAGGCTCGGCAAAGTGGGCTGCATTGTACTGCGTCGTGGTGCGCGCGGCATTAAAAAACCCCACGCGCGGGCGTGGGGTTGGGCTTACTTACTTGCCGCCGTCGCGGCCAGTGGCGCTTAGGCGAACAATACGCTTGCCAGCCAGAACAGGCCACCCGACAGCAACATCGTCACTGGCAGGGTCAGCACCCACGCCATCAGAATCGACTTCACCGTGCCGCCTTGCAGGCCGCTCTTATTGGCAACCATGGTGCCGGCTACAGCGGATGACAGGATGTGCGTGGTGGAAACCGGCATTCCTGTCCAGCTAGCGATCCCGATCGCGCTGGCGGCGGTGAGCTGGGCGGCATTGCCTTGGGCGTAGGTCATGCCCTTGTTGCCGATTTTTTCACCCACGGTGAGCACGATGCGCTTCCAGCCCACCATGGTGCCCAAGCCCAGCGCCAGCGCCACGGCCACGATCACCCATTGCGGGGCATATTCGGTGGTGGCGTTCAGATCTTTGCGCAGTTTATCCAGATCGGCTTTTTCCTGTTTGCTCAGGATATCCAGCTTGCTGGCCTTCTTGGCGGTGTCATCCAGGCACAGCAGGATGCGGCGGACTTTGCGGCGGTCTTCGCCACTCAGATCGTTATACGATTTCACCCCTTGCAGCGTACTCAGCAGGCTGCTGATGGCGGGCAGGGTGGTTTTCGATTCACATTTAAACAGCGTTGGCAGCGGGTGCTCGGCGGAATGGGTGAGGTCGATTTTGCCATTCAGGCGTTCACGATTGCTCTCGTAGAACGATTGCATATGCTGGGCGGCATCCACAGTGCGCTCGATTTGATAGGTGGTGCTATCCATATCCAGCGCAAATTTGGCCGGCGCCAGGCCAATCAATACCAGCATCAGCAGACCGATGCCTTTCTGGCCATCATTGGAGCCATGCGCAAAGCTCATGCCCATGGCCGAAGCGATCAGCGTGGCGCGGGTCCAGAATGGGGGGTGTTTTTTGCCATCGGTAGTTTTGCGCTCTTCGGGCGTCATGTGCATGCGCGACTGGCTGCGCCATTTTTTCAAGGCCAACAGCAAGATCGCCGCCATCACAAAGCCGATGGTGGGCGAAATTAGCAGCGAGAGCATGATATCAATGGCTTTTTTGGTATTGATGCCCGAGAGCCAGTATTGATTATTCATCAGCGCATTGGCGATGCCCACGCCCATGATCGAGCCGATCAGCGTGTGCGAGCTAGACGCCGGAATACCGAAATACCAGGTGCCCAGATTCCAGATAATGGCCGCTGCCAGCAGGGCATACACCATATACAGGCCATGACCCACGCCCACATTCAAGAGCAGATCCACCGGCAGCAAATGCACGATGGCATAGGCCACGCCCAAGCCACCCAGCATCACACCCAGAAAGTTGAAAATACCCGAGCCGATCACCGCCAGATGGGCGGGCATGGCTTTGGTGTAGATTACGGTGGCGACGGCATTGGCGGTATCGTGAAAGCCGTTGATAAACTCGTAGGCCAACACAAAAAACAGGGCAAGAGCGAGCATGGCGGCGGCCCCGAAGGGCATGCCCGAGAAGATGTCTAACATAAGTGACTCATAAAAAAGATAAAGCGTCCCCCACGGTTTGCATTAGGCCAAGCCAATCGCAAGCCGCGCGGGTGACGCATACAGCACATGGTGGTGGGCAGACGCCCGATGGCGCGTATTCTACCTTGAGTTTTAAGCTTTTATTTCAGAATTCAATAAAGTTTGCGCTGCATCTAATGAGGAGACGATTTCGATGCCAAGGGCTTTCACATGTTCTAGTGGATCACGTAAGTCTGGCACCATGATCACCCGACAACCGGCACTATGCCCGGCTTGCACGCCGAAGTTGGAATCTTCAAACACCACGCATTGCGCCGCGCTCACACCCAGCTGGGCGATGGCTTTCTGGTAGATCTCCGGGGCGGGTTTAGGCTGGCTGACTTCATCGCCACAGACGGCAAATTCAATCCGGTGCCACAGCTGCGCTTTATGCAGATGATGCTCGGCAATGCTGCGGCGCGTTGAGGTAGCCACTGCTTTGCGAATGTCGTGCCTTTCCAGCCAGTCAAATAGCGCCAACACACCCGGGCGTAGGGCAATGCCGGCTTCGCTGCGCGTGAGATAGATTTCGTGCGTGCGCTCGCGCAAGCGCTCACATGGGAAACCACCCCCCAGCTGCTCGCGCAGATAGGCGAGGGTTTTGGATGAATGCATGCCCACCATGCCCAGCGGTACGGCCGGATCAATCTCATGCCCAAGCTCGCGGGCGGCGTCATGCCAGCAGCTCAGGGCCATCCGCTCGGAATCCAGCAAAAGACCATCCATATCAAAAATGGCCGCCACAATCTGGGGGTGTTTCATTTGCGCAATCATCAAATATCGAAAACAATAGCAAAGTCTACCTAATCTACCGCCCGTATGGCCACTTCTTCTGCCCCTGCTGCGAGCTGCCCGTGTGGTGGGCCCAGCTACAATCAATGTTGCGCTCCCTATCATGCTGGCGCAGTGCCGCCATCTCCCGAAACCTTAATGCGCTCGCGCTATAGCGCTTATGTCATGGGGCTAGAAGATTATCTACTGGCCAGCTGGCATGCCAGCACCCGGCCCGAGCGCCTGGATTTGCAGGAAGAGCCCAAAGTGAAATGGCTGGGGCTCACCGTGCATCATGCGGCCAGCGATGGAGACCATGGCACGGTATCGTTTTTGGCCCGCTATAAAGTCGGTGGCCGCGCCTACAAGCTGGCCGAGCACAGCCGTTTTGTGCGCGAAGAAGGGCGCTGGTTTTATCTGGATGGTGATATTGCCGAATAAGGTGTTTTTCTTCTGACGCCTCATGTTAGGATGCAGTAACGCTGACGTTCTGATCAGCGGATAAATAATATCAACTGATCCAAGGTGAGCATGATGAAAACTTCCATTCTGGCCCTGAGCCTGTTGGCTGCGTTGTGGCAAGGTGCGGCCGTGGCCGCCGAGCAAGAACTGCTGCTGAGCGAAGGCGTGCGCAATCGCGTCGAAGCTACGGTGTCGGCCGTTGATCTGCGCAATCGCAATGTCACACTGAATCTGGCCGATGGACAACAGCTGAATTTCAGCAATGTTGATCCCCGCATCAGCCGTTTTGAAAACCTCGCCGTCGGCGACAAAGTAATGGTGGCGGCGGGTGAGTCGCTGGCCATTTCCTTGAGCAAAGGCACGGCTGGCGTGCGCCGTATCGAGCTCAGCGAAGCGGAAGACGTGCTGCCCAATGGCGCCGGGGTGCTGAAAACCCGCGCCACTTACAACGACATCATCGCCATCGATAAAACCAATGGCGTGGTGCGGGCGAAAAACCCGGAAGGCAAAATCGTGGATATTCCGGTGCAAAATCAGGAATACCTGAACAAAGCTGCGGTGGGCGATCAGATCGTGGTGTTGGTGCGTGCTTCAGCCACGATTTGGGGCAACGATACCCAATAAGTCGTCGACCAATTTGGCGCCAGCCAAGGCGGCACAATAAAAAACGGCCCGTAGGCCGTTTTTCATTTGTGGATGGCAGCGAGGGTATTGCTCTGTAATTAATCCATTTCAGTGTCTACAGATCAATACCCATCCGGGTATCAGAACAGCCCCAAGCCGCGCAGCATAATCACGGTGATGATAATCGGCGTTACATAGCGCACCAGCACAAACACCGCGTTGATCAGCAGGCCATTGTTCAGTTGGCCTTCGTTGCTCAGCTGTTTTTTCAGCTGCGGCAAGCCATACACCCAGCCCACAAACAAGCAGATCAAAATCCCGCCCAGTGGCAACAGGATATTCGAGCTAATAAAGTCGAACAGATCAAACGCATTCAGGCCAAAGAGTTTCCAATCGGCCGTCAATGACGACGACAGCATCGCCGGCACGCCAAACAGGCCAATAATGCCCACTGAAATCAGCGTGGCCAGTTTGCGGCTAAAGCCAAAGCGCTCGCTCATCATCGCGACCGGCACTTCCAAGATCGACAAAATCGCGCCGGTGGCCGCAATCGCCGCCAACACAAAGAAGATCGCCATAAACACATTGCCCAGCGGCATGCTGGCAAACACGGCCGGAATCGTCATAAACACTAGCGATGGGCCCGCCGATGGCTCAAAGCCAAAGGCAAATACGGCCGGGAAAATCGCCAGGCCAGCCAACATCGATACCGACAAATCGGCCAGCATCACGCGCGTCGCAGTGGCGGGGATATTCTGCTCTTGGCGGAAATAGCTGCCGTAGGTCAGCATCGTGCCCATGCCGATGGATAGCTTGAAAAACGCCAAGCCTACGGCGGTGAGCACCACTGGCGCAGTGATTTTGCTAAAGTCCGGCGCAAACAAGAATTCCACCCCGGCCATTGCGCCGGGCAAGGTCAGGCTGCGAATACAGAGCAAAACCAGCAGCAAAAACAGCAGCGGCATCAGCTTTTTGGCTACTGCTTCAATGCCCTTGGATACGCCCAGCATAATAATTACGCCCGCGCCGCCCAAGACCACCCACTGCCAGAACAGGGCCTGCATCGGGTTAGAGACCATGGCATCAAACGCCGCTTTCGCGGTGGCGGGGTCGGTGCTGTGGATGCTGCCCGACAGCGATTTAAAAATATACGCAAACACCCAGCCTGCTACGCCGGTGTAAAACGCCAAAATCAAAATGGCCGACACCAGCCCCATATAGCCGATCACGGTCCAGAATTTCTGATTTTTGGGCGCCAGCTTTTCAAACGCGGTGACTGCATTGGCGCGCGAAGCACGGCCGAGCATGATTTCAGTCATCATCACCGGCAGCGCCACCAGCAAGGTGGCCAGCAGATACACCACCAAAAAGCTCGCGCCGCCATTGGTGCCGGTGAGGTATGGAAATTTCCAGATATTGCCCAAGCCGACGGCTGAGCCCAGTGTGGCGACGAGTACGCCAAAGGTCGATGTGAATCCATCACGGTTCTGGCTCATGGCCTGCCCCTTATGCTTGTTTTGGTCGGTATGTGCATCATCAAATCCGGCTTGTAAGCTGTCCATTCGGGAAAACCCGTTTTGCCGCCCGGCGGGCGGGCAAAATGCCGTGGATTTGATCTGGCGCAGCCGCAGTGTGGCGCGGTAACTTCAGTACAATAGTGCATTGCTTACGTTTTGCTGCGCCCACCTATGACTGCTGTGCCCGAAGCCACTGAACCGACCATGCCCCAGCCTGCCGATACGGCTGCCGCGCTGCCTGATGCTGCGCCGGCCGAAGCGGCCGCCGAGCCTAGCGATGAGGCGCGCGCAGCGCTGTTGCTGCAGGTGAAAAATCTGCCCGATCTGCCCGGTGTGTACCGCTATCTGGCCAGTGATGGCACGGTGCTGTATGTGGGGAAGGCCATTAGCCTCAAAAAGCGCGTGGGCTCCTATTTCATCAAAAACGATCATAGCCCGCGGATACGCCTGATGCTCAATCAGGTGGCCGCGCTGGAAACCACCGTGGTGCGCTCGGAAGCTGAAGCGCTGGTGTTGGAAAATAACCTCATCAAAGCCCTGTCGCCGCGCTACAACATTCTGTTTCGTGACGATAAAAGCTACCCGTATCTGGTGCTCACCGGCCATGCCTCGCCGCGCTTGGCCTACTATCGCGGCGCGCTGGATAAGCGCCACACCTATTTCGGGCCGTTCCCGAATGGCTATGTGGTGAAAGAGAGCATCCAGCTGCTGCAAAAAGTATTTCAGCTGCGCACCTGTGAAGACTCGGTATTTAGCAACCGCTCGCGCGCCTGTTTGCTGCACCAGATTAAGCGCTGCTCCGCACCCTGTGTGAATGCCATTTCGCCCGAGGCCTACCGCCGCGACGTGAATAACGCGATGCTGTTTTTATCCGGCAAAGAAAACGAAGTGCTGCAACAGCTGGAAGATCGCATGCAAACGCTCGCGGCCAATTGGGAATTCGAAGCTGCCGCCGCGGTGCGCGATCAGATTCAGGCGCTAGCCAAAGTACAAGAAAAGCAATTTGTATCGAGTAATAGCAGCGATGGCGACGCCGACATCTTGGCCTGTGTGGAAGAGGGCGGTGTGCTGTGTGTGAATCTGGCCATGGTGCGCGGCGGGCGGCATGTGGGCGATAAAAACCTCTTTCCGAGTCACGCCGACGAATACACGCCCGCCGAGGCCCTTAGCGCCTTTATCGCCCAGCATTATCTCGAGCGCACGGTGCCGCCGCTGATTTTCTGCAGCCCCGAGCCCGATGGCGCCAGCCTGCTGGCCGCCTCGCTCTCTGAGCAAATGGGCGCCGGCAAAGGCGGGCGGCGGGTGGTGATTAATAGCAACCCCAATGGCGAGCGCCGCGTGTGGCTGGAAATGGCGGCCAAAAATGCCCAGCTGGCCATTTTGCAGCGCAAATCGTTGCAAGCCTCGCAAGCCGGCCGGCTGGCCGCGCTAGTCGAAGCGCTGGGCCTGCCGGAAGAAACCCAGCGCATCGAGTGTTTTGATATTTCGCACACCATGGGCGAGCTCACCGTGGCCTCCTGCGTGGTATACGATCAGCAAGATATGCAGCCCAAGGAATATCGGCGCTTTAACATCGCCACCACCGTCTCGCCGGGCAAGGGCGATAGCGAATTTGCCCCGATCACGCCAGGCGACGATTACGCCGCCATGCGCCAGGTGCTGCAGCGCCGCTACAGCAAAATCGCCGCCGGCGAGGGCAAAATGCCCGACGTGATTTTGATTGATGGTGGCAAAGGCCAGCTGGGCGTCGCGCTCGACATCCTTGATGAAATTGGCCTTGTCGAGCCATGGGTGATTGGCGTAGCCAAAGGCGAAACCCGCAAAGCCGGCTTAGAGCAGCTGATTATCCCGCGTCTGGGCAAAACCTTGCAGCTCAAACGCGACCACCCGGGGCTACATCTGATACAACAAATCCGTGACGAGTCACACCGTTTCGCCATCACCGGCCACCGCGCCCGTCGCGCCAAAGCGCGCATCGCCAGCACGCTGGAAGACATCGAAGGCATCGGCCCCAAACGCCGACAAAAACTGCTGGCCCGCTTTGGTGGGTTGCAAGGCGTGAAGGCGGCCAGTGTCGATGATCTGGCGGCGGTGGAGGGGATTAATCAGGCCTTGGCGGAGAAGATTTATGCGGCATTGCGCGGATAGGTGACTAATTTAATTACTGTGCCCGATGTCAGCGCGTATTGATTCGGCATAACTTAGCAGCCTAAATCAATCCATCCAAAATATAGTCAGACTTCGAGGCGCTGAATGGGCAAAACAACTGATGAATACGCACGGCGGCTGGTGAAGGTTGTGCAACTACTATGGCGTGATCCGACTCGCCATTTTTCGACTGCACAGCTGGCTGAAGTCGCACATTTTTCACCCTTTCATTTTCACCGGATTTACCGTGACATAATGGGGGAAACCGTAGCTGCGACGCAGCAGCGTTTGCGACTGCATTTTGCGGGCCGTGATTTGGAGCGCAGCGAATTGACTCAGCTTCGCGTTGCTCTTCGTGCGGGCTATCAGAGTAATGCGGCTTTTGTACGTGCTTTTGCTGCTGCGTATGGTGTAACACCAGGTGTTTATCGCCGACAGCGGAGTCTCCAGTTTAATAACACTCCGGAGATGGACATGTATCTAATTGAATTACGTACTGTAGCCGAGCCAATACACTTGGCTGCGAAGCGACATATTGGTGCTTATTTGAATATTGGCGAGGCGTTTAGCTTACTGGAATTGGCTGCGCCCAATTTGCCTTTGGCATCAAATGCTCGCTGGTTTGGTTTGTACCACGATGACCCTGCTGATGTTCAGCAAGGTATTGTTGGCGCGGAGTTACGTTCGGATGCCTGCGTCGAAATTACTGCAGAGGCAACGCTGCCCGCAGATTTACAAAAGACGCAAATTCACGCGGGGCGTTATGCGGTCATCGAACACCGTGGAGCCTACAGCGAATTAGATAGAGCGTACCAATGGCTGATTGGAACTTGGTTGCCGCAAAGTGGTGAAGTTCCGTTGCCACTGCCGGGCATTGAGTTATATCTGAATGATCCGTGCAATACCGAGCCCAAAGAATTACGTACTGAAATTTGGTTGGCGCTAGCGGATTAGTTTATAAGAGCGTTGTGCGTCGTAGTTGCGGAAAAGCATTAGGCCGCAAGTATCAAACCAGAGCTGCGTCTTGTTTAGAACGGGTCGGCGGCTGTGCGCCGCGGCACTGACTTTCTTTGCTTCGCCAAAGAAAGTCAGCAAAGAAAGGCGACCCCGCAGCAGCGCGGGCTGCGCCCGTGCCCTCGCTGCGGACAGTCGAGGCGGCGGCTGCGCGACTTGGCCGGCGGCCTTCGAACAGTGCTCACCGAAATCCCGCCCCGCCTGTTCCTCGCTCGGCGCCGCTGAAGGGGAATCCACCTCCAACTTCACCTGCGCGGTAAAACTGGTGGCAGTATTGCGCTGAAGACATTGCTGGTCTTTGGTTTGCTGAATATACCCCTACGTAGTGGTGCCGTTCGGGAGGCGCTTGGCAAGCTTTTGAGCCACAACCTGTTGCGGTCGAAGGAAATTTAGGCGGAAGCTGCGCGACACTGGCACGCAGCGTCGCTGCTGGCCCATCGTCATCACCCTGGCCCGTGGCGTAGGGCTCAGTGCCTGATTGGCGGTGAGGCTATGGGTTTGGGTGGCACTGAGTATTGGTCGCGCTGGCACACAGAGGGTAGGCGCAGCGCTGGTGCGCTACTTGGGTATGGCCCTGCAGGCTATTTTAGGTAAGCCTTGCAGGGCGATACCCGTGGTTTACTTCTTGCGCGCGCTGGCTTTGGTGGGCTTTTTGGCCGGCGTGGGGGCTGGGGTGGTTTTGACTAGATCATCGCCATTTACATAGGCGGCTTTGATCGCGTCGGCGAGTTTGAGTACCGCGGTGGCGTAGAGCGTGCTCTTGTTGTAGCGGGTGATCACGTAAAAATTATTAAACCCGAGAAAATGCTGGGTAAAGCCCGGCTCGGTTTCTAGCGTAAACAACACGGCTTGCTGCTTGGTGTTGATCTCATCGATCGGCGCCACGCCTTTGGCGATCAGCTCATCCACCGTGTAGTGCAGATTAAATTTATCGGCCACCAGCTGGCTTGGGTCGCCGTTAAAATTCACCGCTACCAGCGTATCGCCGCGATCTTGCCAGCCATGCTGATTTAAGTAATTGGCCACGCTGGCCAGCGCATCGCCCGGGTTGTTCCAGATATCGTGGTGGCCGTCTTTATCCCAATCTTGCGCCCATTTGCGAAACGAAGAGGGCATAAACTGCGGCCAGCCCATGGCGCCGGCGTAGCTGCCTTTAAAGCTCAACGGGTCTTCTTTTTCTTCACGCGCCAGCAAAAATAGCTGCGTGAGCTCGCCGCGGAAATACTCGGCCCGGCGCGGGTAATTAAACGCGATGGTGGCGAGCGCATCGGCCACGCGGAAAGAGCCGGTGTAGCGGCCGTAATTGGTTTCCGCGCCCAAAATCGCCAGCAAGACTTCCGGGGCCACTTGATATTTGCGGCTCACATCGCCGATCAGGATGGCATTTTCGCGCCAGAAGCGCGCGCCATTGTTGATGCGGGTTTTGTTCACAAAATTGGCTTCAAATTCATGCCAGGGGCGGCTGGTGGAGGGCTTGTCCAAAATCGCCAGGATATTGGGTTTGAGCTCCACTTGTTGTAGCCAGCCGGCCAGCTCATCGGGGCTAAAGCCATGCTGTTGGGCGGTTTGCTGGATGTAATCTTGCACATCGGGGCGGGTGACCAGCTCATCATCGGCGCTGGCATACGGCAGGGTGGCCAGCAGCAGGCTGGCAAGGGCGGTGCGAAGGAAAGACATGAGCAATTCTTGGTTAGTGGCGCCGCTGGCGCCGGTTTGGGGGCCGCGCTAGGGGTTGGATAGCGCGGTCGTCAGTAATTTGGCGGTGATATCCACGATGGGGATCACCCGTTCATAGGCCATGCGGGTGGGGCCGATCACGCCCAGCGTGCCGACGACTTCGCCATTGACCTGATACGGGGCGGTAATCACCGAGCATTCATCCAGCGGGGCAATGCCGGCTTCGGCGCCGATATAAATCTGTACGCCGTCGGCGCGGTGGCCTTGCTCCAGCAATTGCAATAGGGCGGTTTTCTGCTCGAAAAGTTCAAACAGCTGGCGCATGCGCTGCATATCGCCCGAGAAATCATGCAGGCCCAGCAGCTGATGCTCGCCGGCGATCACCATATGTTCGCTTTGCAAGCCATGGCTCATGGCTACGGCGGCGTTCATCAGGCTGGTGAGGTCTTGCTTCACGCGGATGACGTCGCTTTGCAGCCAGCTCAGCAAATTGGCAAGGGTTTTGCCGCCGCAATGCTCGTTTAAGAGCTGCGCCGCGGTGGCCAACTCGGTGGGGCTAAAGTGCCGTTCGGTTTGCACAATACGGTTTTGCACATCGCCATCGCTGGTCACCAAAATCAGCAGCACGCGCTTTTCTGCCAGCGGCAGAAATTCGATTTGCTTGAGCGTGAGCTCGCTGCGCTTGGGCGTCATCACCACGCCGGCAAAATTGGTCAGCTGCGATAAAAGCTGCGAGGCGGCCTGAATGCTGTGTTGTGGGTTGTCGTTCGGTAGGGCGTTGATCTGCACATGGCCCAGCGGCTGCACCGCCAGCAAGGTATCGACAAACAGCCGGTAGCCTTGCGCGGTGGGAATGCGGCCGGCCGAGGTATGCGGGCTGGCCACGAGGCCTAGCGTTTCCAGCTCGGCCATCACATTGCGGATGGTGGCGCTGCTGACTTCCAGGCCGGAAAACTGCGACAAAGCCTTCGAGCCGACAGGCTGGCCTTCGGCGATATAACGCTCGACGAGCGTTTTGAGCAAAATCTGTGAGCGGTCGTTCAGAAGCATGGCACGGCTAGAGTCACAAAACGGCAGATTGGACGGCAACAACAGCGCACAGGCGCGCGTCAGGCTGGATTTTACCTGCTCTTCGGTGTATTAATGCGGCTGACGCACCAAATATTCAAGATTATGCACAGCCTATTTAAAACCATCGCCCTCGTTGGTCGCCTGAATACCCCTGCGCTCGGCGAGCCGATTTTGCGCTTGGCGCGCCTGTTGGATGAGGGCGGGGTAAAGGTGCTGATCGAGCAGGACATCGCCCGCGAACACAGCATCGAGCATTATCAGCGCGTAGAACGCGGCCATATCGGCAAGCTGGCCGATCTGGTAATTGTGATGGGTGGCGACGGTACCATGCTGTCGGTGGCGCGTTTATTGGCTCCCTATCGTATACCCCTAATGGGTATCAATCAGGGCCGGCTGGGCTTTATGACCGATCTGCCGCTGCATGAAATGGAAACCGCCGTGCCCAATATGCTGGCCGGCCAGTTTATCCCCGAAGAGCGCATCTTGCTGGAAGCCAGCATTTTGCGCGACGGGCAAACGGTGAATACCTCGCTGGCGTTCAACGACGTGGTGTTTAGCCGCGGCTCGATCGGCTCGATGATCGAATTCGAGATATTTGTCGATAACCAGTTTGTGTACAGTCAGCGCTCGGATGGTTTGGTGGTCTCTACACCCACTGGCTCCACCGCCTATGCGCTAGCCTCGGGCGGCCCGATTTTGCATCCGGCCTTACCGGCCATTACGCTGGTGCCGATCTGCCCACAATCATTATCCAACCGGCCGATTGTGGTGTCGGAAAACGCCCAGGTCGCGTTTTTGCTCACCCGCGGGCAGGATGCGCGGGTGTATTTTGATAACCAATCGGATTTTGAATTGCGCGAGATGGATCGGGTGCTGATCCGCCGCTACACCAATTCGCTGCGCATCCTGCACCCGCATGGCTACAGCTATTACGATATGCTGCGCGCCAAACTGCGCTGGGGCGAGAAGCTGCTGTAATTCATCACGCGTGGTTGCGGCGAAAGCCCCACAGCCGCGCGTTTGCCTCTTGTCCTGCCCGGCATCTTGCCCTAAAGTGAACGCTCGTTCTGTTTGTGCCGGGTACTGCCATGCTCTCTGCTTTGCATTTACGTGATTTCGTGATCGTTCGCGAGCTAGATCTGGATTTCGCCAGCGGATTAACCGTGCTCACCGGCGAGACCGGCGCGGGTAAATCCATCATCATCGATGCGCTGGGCTTGTTGCTGGGCGAGCGCACCGATGCGGGCGTGGTGCGTCACGGGGCCGAGCGCACTGAAATCAGTGCCGAATTTAATATCAGCGCCCTCGCGAAAACCAGCGCCTGGCTGGCCGAACAGGGCTTTAGCGATGAGGGCGAGCTGCTGCTGATTCGCCGCATTATCGACGCCAGCGGCAAATCGCGCGCTTTTATCAATGGCAGCCCCGCCACGCTGGCGCAGCTGAAAAGCCTGGGCGAAGGGCTGGTGGATATTCACGGCCAGCATGCGCATCAATCGCTCTTGCGTCACGAAGCGCAGCGCGAGTTGGTGGATGCCTACGCGGGCGCCACCGAGCTGGTGCGGCAGGTCAGCCAGCGCTATCAGCATTGGCACGCGCTGGCCAATGAGCTGCAATCGGCCGAGCAAAATGCCGAGCGCTTTGAAGCCGAGCGCGAGCGCCTGCAATGGCAAATCGATGAAATCAGCCAGTTGGCGCTGCAAGAGGGCGAATGGGCCGAGCTACAGGCCGAGCATAAACGCCTGCATCACGCCGCCAGCCTGATTGATGGGGTGCAATATGGCCTGACCGCCTTATCGGATGGTGACGAAAATTGCCAGAGCTGGCTGGCCACGGTGGCGCATCAGCTGGGCAAGCTAGCCGATTTTGATCCATCAATTCACGATACGCTGGAGCAGCTGGCCGGCGCCGAGGCGCAACTGGCCGAAGCGGTGAGTAGCTTGCGCCAATACGCCGATAGGCTGGAATTAGACCCGGAGCGCCTCGGGGAAGTTGAAGCGCGTATGGATGCCATTTACCGCGCGGGGCGCAAATACCGGATTGACCCCAGCTTGCTGCCCGAGCAGCTGGCCGATTGGCAAGCGCGGCTGGCCGAGCTGGGAGGTGAAGAAGGTCTGGATGCGCTGCGCAAACAAGTGGTGCAGGCCGAGCAAGATTACCGCCGCCCGGCCGAGCAGCTCTCGGCCAAGCGTGCCAAGGCGGCCAAGCAGCTGTCTAAATTAGTGAGCGAGCAGATGCAAACCCTGGCGCTGGCCGGTAGCCGCTGCGAAGTGGTATTGCTGCCGCAAACCCAGCCGGCGGCCTTTGGCCTGGAGCAAATCGAGCTGCAAACCGCCAATCACCCGGCATCCCCCTTGCGGCCGATGGCCAAAGTGGCCTCGGGCGGCGAGCTGTCGCGCATCAGCTTGGCGCTGCAAGTGGTAACTAGCCAGGTGGCGAATGTTCCCACGCTGATTTTCGATGAAGTGGATGTCGGCATCGGCGGGCGGGTGGCCGAGATTGTCGGGCGCTTGCTGTCAGAACTCGGGCAGAGCCGGCAAGTGCTATGTATTACCCACCTGCCGCAAGTGGCCGCCTGCGGCCGCACGCATCTGCAGGTCGCCAAAGCCCAAGCCAAAGATGGCGTACGCAGCAGCATCAGCCAGCTGAGCCACGCCGAGCGGATCGAAGAAATCGCCCGCATGCTGGGTGGGCTGGAAATCACCGACACCACTCGCCAGCACGCGGCCGAAATGCTGGGGCAGGTGGCCGTCGCGGGTTAAGCGCTTGCTGGATCGTGGCCGTCTCTAGTGGCCGGCGCAGCGCAACGGCGCATTTGCGGTATCATGGTCGGCCTGATTTCAAGGGCTGACCGGATGGCCGCGCACGATAAACCTACACTGACTTCCCCCAACCCGCAGGCGGATGCTGCATTTATGCAGGCCGCGCTGGCGCAGGCGGCCCAAGCGGCGCAGCAGGGTGAGGTGCCGGTGGGGGCGGTGGTGGTGTATCGCGGCGTGGTGATTGCCGCCGCGCATAATCAGCCACTGGCGCTGAACGACCCAAGCGCCCATGCCGAAATGCTGGCGCTACGCGCCGCGGCCAAGCAGCTGGGCAATTATCGCCTGAGCGAATGCGAGCTTTTTGTGACGCTGGAGCCCTGCATTATGTGTGCCGGCGCCATATTGCACGCCCGCGTGCGGCGGGTGGTGTATGCCACTGCCGATGCCAAAACCGGCGCGGCCGGCAGCGTCATCAACCCCTTTGCCAGCCCGCAGCTCAATCATCACACCTGTATCCAAGCTGGCCCCGGCGGCGCCGAGTCGGCCGCCTTGCTCGGTGAATTTTTCCGCCAGCAACGCGCCAGCCAGCGCGCCACGCGAGCCCGCCCGCAGGTAGCGGTGCCGGGCTTGGCCAATTTGCGTGATTTGGGCGGGCTTAAAACGGCAGATGGCCGGCAGATTCGTGCCGGGCTGCTGTTTCGCAGCGAGCAGCTGCAGGCCGTTGACCCAGACTGCGCTGAATTCATCGCGCTGCAAATCCGCTCGATTTGGGATTTGCGCTCAGCCGCCGAGCGAGCGCAGGCACCTAATCCGCACTTTCGTGGCGTGAGCGACACCCACTGCGATGTTTTGGCGGCCACCGCGCAAGCCACGGCCTGCAGCGTGCCGCAATTACTGGCGCAACCCGCGCAGCTCGAAGCGCTACTGGGCGAGGTCCGCGCGGCGGCCATGATGCATGACTTGTATCGCGAGCTCGTCGCCAACCCGGCGGTGCAGCAGGTATATGCCCAGTGGCTAACTAATTTAAGCCTTGGCGGGCAATACCCCGCCTTAGTGCATTGCACTGCCGGTAAAGATCGCACCGGCTGGGCCATGGTGTTGCTGCTCTCGGCGCTGGGCGTTCCGCATGAAAGTATTCTGCGGGATTATCTACTGAGCGATGCCGCTATCCGCGGCAAATACGCCCCGCTGATCGCGCAAGCCTGTGCCGCAGGGGCCAGCAGCGAGACGCTGACAGCCATTCTAGGTGTACAGGCCGCCTATCTGAAAACCGCTATGCACGAAGTGAAAAAGCAGGCCGGCAACATGCCGCGCTATCTGCGTGAAGTGCTGGGCTTGTCGAGCGCCACCATTGCCGCTTTGCAAGCGCAACTCCTGCAGCCGGCTGACCGCTAATCACGGCCGAGGCTGAAGCCAGCCTGATACCCAACGACTGTTTTGCCGCTGATCAACCGCTCGGCCACATCGGGCTGGGCGAGTGCACCGATCTTCGCTAAGGCAGAGCATGTCTATTGTTGGAGCAACATCATGCCGCGCACCTTACTGACAATGCTGGTGCTGTGTTTAAGCAGCCAACTCTATGCCGCTGGCGCCGATGATCCAGCCGGCGACGATTCCGCCACCCGTACCTCCGGCACTGTAAAGCCTAGCGATGATCCGGTTAGCCATGATGCTAATGACGATCATGGCGGCCTGCGCACCAAATCCACCGCCAGCGAAGACAGCAGCAGCCACCGCAGTGGCGCCGACGATGGCGGGGTGAGCCACAGTAGTCGCAGCGACAGTACGGGCAAAACGGCCAGCGGTGAGAGTAGCGGCAAAAGTGGTAGCGGCGACAGCGGCAAAGGCAGCGGCAGTAATAGTGGGAGCAGTAGTAGTAGCGGCAGCAGCCAAGGGGGCAAAAGTGGAGGTGAGGGCGGCAGTAAAGGCGGTGGCGACAGTGGCGGGAAAGGGGGCGGCGATGGTGGTGGTAAAGGGGGCGGCGATGGTGGTGGTAAAGGCGGGGGTAAAAGTGGTGGTAGCGGCAAAGGTTAAGTGCGATTTTCGCCACTTTTGCTAGTGCCAATTGAGGGTATTGCCCTGCAGGCCATCAATCGCAATGCCTATAGAGCAATACCCTAGGTAGCGCTAGTGTTAGCCGTAAACCGGATCAAACAAGCCAGCCAGGCCCGCGCCCGGTGACGGCTGGCGCATAAACGCTTCGCCCACCAGATAGGTGTGTACATGGTGATCGCGCATCAATTGCACGTCAGCCGCGGTGTGAATACCGCTTTCGCACACGGCGATACGGCCATCGGCCACGATTTGCGGCAATAGATCGATGGTGGTTTGCAGGCTCACTTCAAAAGTGCGCAGATTGCGGTTATTCACGCCCAGCAGCGGGGTTTTGAGCGTGAGTGCGGCATCAAGCTCTTGCGCATTGTGCACTTCCACCAGCACCGCCATGCCCAGGCTGTGCGCCAGCGCTTCAAAATCCTGCATCTGTTTTACATCCAGCTCCGCGGCGATCAGCAAAATGCAGTCGGCACCCCAGGCGCGCGCCTCATAAAACTGATATTCATCGACCATAAAATCTTTGCGCAGCGCCGGCAGCGTGCATGCTGCACGGGCGGCTTTCAGGTAATCGGCGTGGCCCTGAAAATACTGCACATCGGTCAGCACCGACAAACACGCTGCGCCATGGGCGGCGTAATCGGGGGCGATCTCGGCCGGTACAAACGGATCGCGCATCACGCCTTTGCTCGGGCTGGCCTTTTTGATTTCGGCAATCACGCCCGCTTTACCGGCTGCATGCTTGGCCTGAATCGCGCCCACAAAGTCGCGCAGGTCACGATTGGCCTCGGCTTGGGCACGGATTTCCGCAAGCGGGATGAGTTTTTTCGCGGCAGCCACTTCTTCAAACTTAGTGGCCCAGATTTTTTTCAGGATGTCGGACATTTTAGTTCACTCGTAGTGGGGGGTAGCCACAGGCGTAACCCACCGATTTTAATAAATTCAAAGTCATGATGAGCACGGGTTGATCAATTTGATTAAATCAAATGCGTAAGACCGAGCCCTTCGCTGTAAGTGCAAGAATAGATGGCGTACCTTTAAAACTGATGGTGACCTGACCTCCAAAGACATCATCGATGGCCAACTGCGTTACGCCTTCAAGTTGTATTGTCTCTGAACTACCAATTGCTCGATTGATTCCATCAATATCTGAGAAATTTGTTGTAGTGACCTCTATAACCTTATCAAGCTGAACAAATAGATAAGGCCAATCCGCGACCTGTGATGATCTCTCAATTATTTCATCCGGTAGCCAGAAAGAGTCCCATTTAAAAGCTAGGGTTATGTAATTTGCATAAGCCAGATGATGAAAAATACCAATCCAAATGGAATCGTGAAGTGTGTATTTATTCAAGAAGTCATCAAGTCGATAGCCTGATTTCTTGTCCCAAGGTAGGTTGTCTTCTACTAAATTTTTATATAGCCAGTTGGGGTGCATTTGGTTCTCATGCATAAATTAAAAGTTCGCCACTGAAGGTGACGGTTTTCTTTTAATCGTCAAAATAACTGCATATGAACTTGCACACTTATTTGCTCAAAGCCTGAGTGAAGTTCAGAACGGTGCGGCTGTTAGATTGTTTAATTGCTAATAATGAGTTTGTCGGAAATTAATTTTGATTTAATGCCATCAAGCAATGAAATCGCCTTTTTATCATCCAATGGTCCCAAGAGTGGACCGCCAGCGCCGAGCCCTGTTTCCATTTTCCATACGGTTTGCTTTGTCGCTGAGTCAATTAAAGTTACGGAGTAAATGAAGCGAACTGCGGTCCAACCCATTGCCGCCATTTCTGTTCGGAATGGGCGAATAACTAATGTATGACTTTTGCTGTCGCTCGTTGTTGGGAACATGCTTCTTGCTTGTGTTACCACGATTTTTCCAAAATCTGCATGTTTAACTTCCCGCATTTTTTCCTCGATTGAGTTTTCTCCCGGGGCAAGATTTTTGTCTTTAAATTCTGGTGTTATGTAGATTGTTTCAAGTTTTGAAATGGTCTTTTCATATCCAGCAGCTTTTGTGCTGGTATCAATCCCTAGTGAAGCACAGCCAGAAAGTAGTGACATTAACGCGGCTATTAGTAGTAATGATAATTTTTTCATGATGAATAATTGAAGTATGTTAAAGTGCCTTGCCATCAAAGATGTCTTGAGGTAGTGCGAGAGGGTCAAGGTTTTGCAGGCAGCCGATATTCGCGCGGTAATACCCAGCCTTGCGCAAGGTTTGGTGAAATGGATACATCCCGCATACCTTGCAGAAATAATGTTTTGCCACGCCTGTACCGAATTGATATACGCTCAATTGCTCGGCGCCGGCTTCGATCACTAATTCTTCCGGTGAATAAATATACGGCGTCATCAGCGCGCCTTTGCGCTGGCAGATCGAGCAATTGCAGCGCACGCCCGAGCTGATTTCGGGCGAGCTGATGCGAAACTTCACCGCGCCGCAATGGCAGCTGCCGTGGTAAGTGCGCCGGTTTTCCATTACTTGGCTAGGCCTTGTGTGAACGACACGAGCGCATCAAGTTTGGCTTTGGCCGCGCCGCTGGCTAGCGCTTCGTGCGCAGCGTTGATGCCGTCTTCCAGCGTTACCGCCAAATTGGCAGCGTAAATCGCGGCACCGGCGTTCAGCAGCACGATGTCGCGGCAAGGGCCGCTGAGGCTGCCAGCCAGAATACCTTCGATAATGGCTTTGGATTCTTGCGCGGTGCCAGCGTACAGTGCTTTGCTGTCGGCCAGACTAAAGCCGAGATCACGAGGATCGAATTCGTATTCAACGATGTCGCCATCTTTCAGCTCGGCAATCATGGTTGGGGTGCTGATCGAGATCTCATCCAGCCCATCTTTGCCGTGCACAATCAACACATGCTTAGAGCCCAGTTGTTTGAGCACCCGTGCCTGAATACCGACCAGATCTGGGTGGAATACGCCCATCACCTGATTATCCGCACCGGCTGGGTTGGTGAGCGGGCCAAGGATATTAAAGATGGTACGTACGCCCAGCTCTTTGCGCACTGGTGCCACGTATTTCATCGCGCTGTGATGGTTAGGTGCGAACATAAAACCGAGGCCGACCTGATCAATACACTGGCCAACTTGTTCGGCGGTCAGGTTTAGATTCACGCCAAACGCTTCGAGTACGTCGGCCGAGCCAGAGCTTGACGACACCGAGCGGCCGCCATGTTTGGCCACTTTTGCACCCGCAGCAGCGGCCACAAAGGCCGAGCAAGTCGAGATATTAAACGTATGCGCGCCATCGCCACCGGTGCCACAGGTGTCCACCAAGTGCCGGCCATCTTGCACCGCCACTTTGGTCGAAAATTCGCGCATCACGGTCGCAGCGGCGGCGATTTCGGACACGCTTTCTACCTTGGTGCGCAGGCCCATCAGCAGGGCGGCGATTTGCGCTGGGGTCATTTCGCCCGACATGATTTGCCGCATCAGGTGCAGCATTTCATCGTAAAACAGCTCGTTATTGTCGATCAGGCGATTCAGTGCGGTTTGGATGGTGATCATAATGCTTCCGGCAGTTTTTATTGTTGGACTTCAATGGCAATCGTAACTTGATCCCATTGTTGAGCAGCTTGAGCGATCTTTTCAAGACGGGGGATGTGCTCGGGCTCCGCCAGGTTGGCAATTTCGAAAATCACACCTGTTTGGTCTTGTTCAGTTGCAAAATAAAGTAACTCGACACCGGAGCTACTAATTTTACCTGCTTGAGCAACTTGATAGCCTTGCGTAATCAGTGCCGTTTTTCTTTGCTCAAATTCAGTTCGACTCAACCAAGCGGCTATATGTTGTAGCCCTCCAGTCGGTTGACGCTGGAGAAATTCTAAAAAAATGCTTGGCTGCATATCGTGTTGCTCAATCAGTTCAATTTGCAGCGCCCCTGAATTGGCGAGCGCGATACTAATGACAGGAGATGCGCTTGCTTTGCCTCGATACTCGAAGTTATCGAGTTGAATTTTGCGTTTGATAAAGAATGGTCCAATCCCAAGTGTGGCGGCCCAATATTGCATGGCACTATCAATATTGGGGACAACAAAGGCGATTTGACGAATCTCTCCAAATTGTTGGCTCATCGCGTTCTCTAAGCAGAAAAACGGCCGCACTAAGCGGCCAATCGGTTAAGCAAATTCACGCAAGAAATTCTCGAGCATTTTATGCCCGTGTTCGGTCAGGATCGATTCGGGGTGAAATTGCACGCCCTCGATCGCCAGAGTTTTGTGACGCACGCCCATGATTTCGCCATCTTCCGTCCATGCAGTGACTTCAAGGCAATCAGGCAACGATTCGCGCTCGATCGCTAGCGAGTGATACCGCGTTACCGTTACTGGGGAGGGTATGTCTCTGAACATCCCGATATTATTATGGATAACGGGGGATACCTTGCCATGCATCAGTGTTTTGGCATGGATAATCTTGCCGCCAAAGGCTTCGCCAATCGATTGATGCCCCAAGCACACGCCCATAATCGGCAACTTGCCAGCGAAATGCTTGATGGCGGGTACCGAAATGCCGGCTTCCAGCGGTGAGCATGGGCCCGGTGAAATGACCAGGTATTTCGGATTCATGGCCTCGATTTGTTCGAGGCTGATTTCATCGTTGCGATGCACGTGCACGTCTTGGCCGAGCTCGCCGAAATACTGCACGAGGTTGTAGGTAAAGCTGTCGTAGTTATCGATCATTAAAAGCATGATTTAATCCTTTATCGCAGATGGCAGTGGCGGGGCGCTTAGGCGTCCAGGCCTTGGCTGGCAAGCTCGGCGGCGCGCAATACGGCGCGGGCTTTATTGAGCGTTTCCTGCCATTCGCTTTGCGGGACTGAATCGGCCACAATGCCGGCGCCCGCTTGCATATAGAGGGTTTGGTTTTTGATCACGGCGGTGCGCAGCGCGATGGCCACATCCATATCACCGTTAAAACCCAGATAGCCCACCGCGCCGGAATACACGCCGCGCTTGGTCGGCTCGAGCTCGTCAATGATCTCCATCGCCCGCACTTTCGGCGCGCCCGATACGGTGCCTGCTGGGAAGGTGGCTTTCAGTACGTCAATCGCGGTTTGCTGCGGTTTGAGTTTGCCTTCCACGCTAGACACGATGTGCATCACATGCGAGTAGCGCTCAACGACCATTTTGTCGACGAGTTTGACCGAGCCGGTTTGCGCCACGCGGCCCGCGTCATTGCGCCCCAAATCGATCAGCATGACGTGTTCGGCGATTTCTTTTTCATCGGCCAGCAGCTCGGCTTCGAGTGCCAGATCGTGTTCGCGATCTTTGCCGCGCGGGCGGGTACCAGCAATCGGGCGCACAGTGACGGTATCGTCTTCCAGGCGCACCAAGATTTCGGGTGAGGCGCCAACAATATGCATATCGCCAAAGTCGTAATAGAACATATACGGCGATGGATTAATGCTGCGCAGCGAGCGATACAGCGACATGGCCGAGGCATTAAACGGTGCACTCATACGTTGCGCCAGCACTACCTGCATCACATCGCCGTCTTTGATGTATTCCTTGGCTCTCAGTACTGCATCTTTAAATGGCTGCTCGCCAAATTCTGATACCGGCTCGCCAGCGCTGGCGACGGGTAGCGAGAACGGAATCTGCGCTGGCTCGCGCAATTTCAGGCGCAGTGCCAGTAGGCGCTCTTCGGCCACCTGATAGGCATTGTCTTGGCTTGGGTCGGCGTAAACAACGAGGTAAAGCTTGCCGGACAGATTGTCGACCACGACGATCTCTTCGGATAGCAAGAGCTGAATATCTGGCGCGCCAATGGGGTCGGGCTTCGGGCATTCAGCCAGCTTGCGCTCGATATAGCGAATGGTTTCGTAGCCAAAATAGCCTACCAAACCGCCCAGAAAGCGCGGCAAACCTTTGGTTGACGGTGCTTTGAAGCGGGCCTGATAGGCTTCAATGTAATCGAGCGGGTTGCCGCTATGGGTTTCGATCACGCGATCGTCGTGGATCAGCTCGGTGGTTTGGCCACAGACTTTGATGCGGGTGCGGGCCGGCAGGCCAATAAAAGAATAGCGACCAAAGCGCTCGCCACCGACCACGGATTCCAGCAGGTAAGAGTAAGGGCGATTAGCGAGCTTCAAATACACCGACAGCGGGGTGTCGAGGTCAGCAAATAATTCAGAAATCAGCGGAATGCGGTTATAGCCTTGGGCCGCCAAGGCGTGAAATTCTTCACGAGTCAGCATGGGACTTCTCTCCAGATGGAAAAATCAGAATGAACGAGGTGTGGGCGCGCTTAGCGACGCCATCGCCATTCCAGCCAGAGATCAGTACAGTAAAAAGCCATGATGACAGGGGATCGAGGCCGATCCAATCAGGTAGGAAACAGCATCGATTGTGCGGGAACTACCCGCTAGCGTCAAATGTAAACGGGGTTTTCCCGTATGGCCGTGGTGCGGGTTCACTTTTCTTGCAAGCGGCGGCGGCAGCTTTGGTAGAATCGGTGTTTTAGTCCTGCAGAAAATGTGAAACCACGATGCTGACACTGTTCAATTCTCTTGCCCGCGAAAAACAGGAATTCAAACCGATTACCCCCGGACACGTAAATATGTATGTCTGTGGGATGACGGTGTACGACTACTGTCATATCGGGCATGCGCGGATGGTGGTGGTATTTGATGTGGTGGCGCGTTGGTTGCGCGCTTCTGGCTATCACGTGAATTACGTGCGCAATATCACGGATATTGATGACAAGATCATCAAGCGTGCGGTGGAAAACGGCGAATCCATCCAAAGCCTCACCGCGCGCTTCATTGATGCGATGAACGAAGACTTTGCTGCGCTGGGTATTCAGCGCCCGGATCACGAGCCCCGTGCGACCGAGCACGTGGACGGCATGCAGGCGATTATCCGTAAGCTGTTTGACAATGGCTTGGCCTATCACGCCCCCAATGGCGATGTGTATTACTCGGTGAAAGACTTTGCCGGCTATGGCAAATTGTCGCGCAAAGATTTTGACGAGCAGCGCGCGGGTGAGCGGGTCGAGGTAGACCCGAATAAACGTGATCCACGCGATTTTGTGCTGTGGAAAGCGGCCAAAACCGATGAGCCCGCCGAAGTGAAATGGGAATCGCCTTGGGGTGCCGGCCGCCCGGGCTGGCATATCGAATGCTCGGCCATGAGCTGCCATCATTTGGGCGAACATTTTGATATTCACGGTGGCGGCGAAGATTTGCAGTTTCCGCACCATGAAAACGAAATCGCCCAATCTGAAGGGGCGCATGGCCATCAGTATGTGAATTACTGGCTGCACAACGGCTTTATCAATGTCGATAACGAGAAAATGTCCAAGAGCTTGGGCAATTTCTTCATCATTCGCGATGTATTGCAGCAGTTTGATCCCGAAGTGTTGCGCTTCTTTATTCTGCGTGCGCACTACCGTAGCCCGCTGAACTACAGCGATGTGCACCTGAATGACGCCAAAAATGCGCTAACCCGCTTGTATACCGCGCTCAAAGCGGTGGCACCAGCTGAGGTGGCGATTGATTGGCAAGATCCGTTAGCGGCGCGCTTTAAGGCGGCGATGGACGACGATTTTGCGACGACCGAGGCCGTATCGGTGCTGTTTGAATTGGCGGCTGAAGCCAATAAACACGCCGGTACCGAGTTGGGTGCGCAAAAGGCGGGGCTGCTTAAAGCCTTGGGTGGTGTGCTGGGCTTGCTGCAGCGCGATCCACAAGCTTTCCTGCAAGCGGATGTGGGTGCAGTAGGCGAGTGGACTGCGGAGAAAATTGAAGCGGCGATTGTGGCGCGACGTGAAGCACGGGCGGCCAAAAACTGGGCAGAGGGTGATCGCATCCGCGATGAGCTGGCGGCCGCAGGGATTGTGCTGGAAGACAAAGCCGGCGAAACCACTTGGCGCCGGACTTGATCGGCCTAGGTGTGCAATAAAAAACCGCCCTTTGGGGCGGTTTTTTATTCGTGGTGGCGCAGGCGCGGCAGGACAATGCCGCGCTTATTCGGTTTTAACCACGGGTGTAATGCCCATGGCTTTGAGCTTGCGCACCGCGGCTTCGGCTTCGGCCTTATTTTTGAATGGGCCAATTTGTACGCGGGTTTCTAGGTAGGCCGGAATGCCCGCCTGCTGCAGCTGGCCGAGTAGTTTTTCCGCATTGTTCGAGAGCAGAAACACGCCGGCTTGCACGCTATAGCCACGGCTATTGCTGACTGGGGCTGGATAGGTGGCCGGCGCAGCGGGCGCCAGGCGTGGCGCACTGCTAGGTAGGGTGGTGCTAGGTAGGGCGGTGCTGCTTGGTATGGCAGTCATTGTCTTGAGGGGTATAGCCGTAGCAGCTATTGCGGGCATGGCTTTGGGGGTGATACTGGCCTTGGGTATGCTGGTGGCGCCGGGAATATTCTCGATGCGTTGGCTGCTGCGCGGGCTGGTGTTACCTGCCATCTGCACGCCGGGTGGCAGAGCCGTTTGGCCGGCGCGTGCTGCTGGCGCTGTGCTTGGGCGGGCGCTGGCGAGCGGCGTCGCGGCGGCGGTTGGGATGGGGGTAGCAGTTGGCGCCGCTGTTGGAGCAATCGTTGGGTCGGCGGTCGGTGTGGGGCTGGGTGCGCTAGTGGCGGCGGCACTTGCTGTGCTGGCGGTGCTCGGTTCGCTGGCGTTGAGGCTGGCCATTTCGCTGGCCGAAATCTCGGGCGCAATTTGCGGCAAATCGACTTTCGGGGTGGCGTTATCTTGGCTTTTTTCTAGCCAGGCAATGCCGCCGAGAATCGCGGCAATTAATGCGCCCGCAATCCCAAGTCGCCAAAGTAACTGGGTTTTTAGCTGTTGCTGCTCTTTTTGCTGCAGGATGGGGTCGAGGCCGTCACTCATTCTCTGTCTGCTTTGTGGCTGTAAGTGATATAATGATGGGCTATTTGCCTCGATTTTTGCCTGGCGAGGCTTGGCGAGTTGCGACTTTCCCTAGGCGCAGAGGCTAGCCGAAAAAGGCAAAGGGCAGCAAAAAACAATTTCTGTCTGTTAACAAAACTGAACATTCAGCCCTCTGGAGAAATCAATAATGGCTATCGAACGTACTATTTCTATCATCAAGCCGGACGCAGTAGGTAAAAACGTAATCGGTAAGATCTACGACCGTTTTGAAACTGCTGGCCTGAAAATCGTTGCGGCCAAGCTCAAGCAACTGTCACGCACTGAAGCTGAAGGCTTCTACGCCGTACACAAAGAGCGTCCTTTCTTCAATGATCTGGTGAACTTTATGATCTCTGGCCCGGTCATGATCCAGGTGCTGGAAGGCGAGAACGCCGTACTGAAAAACCGCGAACTGATGGGCGCGACTAACCCGAAAGACGCAGCGCCAGGCACCATCCGTGCTGACTTCGCTGCCAGCATCGATGCCAACGCCGTTCACGGCTCAGACAGCCTGGAAAATGCAGCGATCGAAATCGCTTACTTCTTCCCAGCTTCTGAAATTTACAGCGCCAAGTAATTGACGCGCGCGGAGCACACCATCATGTCGTTAAATTTGCTGAATTATGATGCGGACCAATTGGCGCAGCTGGTGGTCGAAATGGGTGAGAAACCCTTTCGGGCCAAGCAGTTGCTCAAATGGGTGCATCAACGCGGTACGGCCGATTTCGACCTGATGAGCGATATTGCCAAGACGTTCCGGCAAAAACTCGCGGCGCAAGCCAGTGTGGCTCCGCCCTCGCTGATGGCCGAGCAGGTGGCCAGTGATGGCGTGCATAAATGGCTCTTGGATGTGGGCACCGGTAATGGGGTGGAAACCGTGTTTATCCCTGAGGATGATCGCGGCACCTTGTGTGTCTCAAGTCAGGTGGGCTGTGCGCTGGACTGTACCTTCTGTTCGACTGCCCGCCAGGGTTTTAATCGTAATTTGAGTACGGCCGAAATTATCGGTCAGTTGTGGTGGGCTAATCAGCGCCTGTCACTCAATGCCGCGCGCCTGGGGCAGGCTGTGAATGATGATTCACGGATTGTGTCCAATGTGGTGATGATGGGCATGGGTGAGCCGCTGGCCAACTACGACAATGTGGTATCGGCGTTACGCCTGATGCTCGATGACAACGCTTACGGCCTATCGCGCCGGCGCGTGACTTTGTCGACTTCCGGTATGGTGCCGCAGCTGGATCGGCTGCGTGAAGATTGCCCCGTGGCGCTGGCCGTGAGCCTGCATGCGCCCAATGACACGATCCGTGATCAGATCGTGCCCCTGAATAAAAAATATCCGTTAAAAGAACTACTTGATGCCTGTAATCGCTATCTGGAAAAAGCCCCGCGCGATTTTGTGACCTTCGAGTATGTGATGCTGGCCGGGGTGAATGATCAGCCGGAGCATGCCCGCCAACTGGCGGATCTGGCGCGTTCGACCTCGTGTAAATTCAATTTGATTCCGTTTAATCCGTTTCCGAATTCCGGCTATGATCGCTCGGGTCGTGAAGCAATCCAGCGGTTCCGTGATATTCTCACGCAGGCTGGCTACATCGTGACGGTGCGTAAAACGCGCGGCGATGATATTGATGCCGCCTGTGGCCAGCTTGCTGGCCAGGTGATGGATAAAACCCGCCGTCAGGCCAAATTTGCAGAGAAGTTTGAAGAAGTACGCCCGATTCTGTTTCAGCATAAACAAGGCTAACTGAAATGAAGAAGTACTGCTTGCTGTTGATGTGTGTCCTTTGTTCGTCCATGGCTTGGGCTAACGATGAGCCCACGCCGGCCGAGCAGCGCGCGATGACGCGAACCAATCTGGCTACCGAATACTACAAGCGCGGCGCCTATGCGATAGCAATTGAAGAGGGCAAAAAAGCGCTGGAATCGGTGAAGAACTTCCCGTATGCGCTCAATATTCTGGCCTTGTCGTACTGGGCAGTGAAAGAAGACGCTACCAGCCGCAGTTACTTCGAACAAGCCCTGCGTGCGGCACCGAAAGACCCTGATATTAATAAAAACTTCGGGAATTTTTTGTGTGAAGAAGGCGAGCATCGCGCCGGGCTTGCTCGTTACGATGTGGTGTTGGCCAATCCGTTTTTTCCGAATCAGGATCAAGCCTTGGTGGCGGCAGCCAATTGCAGCCTGAAGGCGGGTGACCGTGCATTGGCTAAACAATATTTCCAGCGCGCGGCACAATTACAAAGCCGCAATCCGCAAGTGAAATATCAACTGGCAAGTTTTCTGCTGGAAGAGCAAGATTTGCCCGAGGCAAAACGCCATTTTGTCGATTTGATGCGAATTTTTCCGCAACCCCCAGCTGAGTTATTGTGGTTAGGGGTACGGATTGAACGGGCGATCGGTAGTAAAGAGGCCGAAACCCGCTATGCCAAGCAGCTGCAGCAGCTGTATCCCGATGCGGTGGAAACCACCAAATTGTTAACCGGTAAATATGACTGAACAAGAACAAGCTATACCGGCTTCATCTGGCGCGATGCCAGCAGGCCAGCAACTTCGCAGCGCCCGGGAGGGGCGGGGCTGGAGTGTGGAAGATGTCGCAGGGCAACTGAAACTCTCGGCGCGGCAGATTGTGGCGCTGGAAGAAGAGCGCTTTACCGATCTGCCCGGCAATCTGTTTATTCGCGGCTTTGTGCGTAATTACGCGCGTTTGCTGGGCTTGGATTCCGAGCCGTTGCTGCAATACCTCGCCGGGGTATTGCCTGCAGATGTAGCTAAAACGCCTGTTTCCAGCGTAAACGTCCAGGTTGATCAGCCTGTTACGATCAAAACCGCCAGCCGTGGCCCATCGGCCACGGTAATCATGGCACTGTTGGGCGTGTTTATCGGTGTGGGTGGTGTGTATTGGTATTTGCAGCAACCTGGTTCGCCGGAGCTGGATTTGCCCACGATCCCAACGCCAGCAGTGGTCGAAGCGTCAGCAGCTAGCGCGGTTGAAGCAGTTGCTTCGGAAGCCTCGGCGGTGATACCTGAACTCGTTGCTACGCCAGCTTCGGCGGCCTCTGCCGTAGTGGCGATGGCCAGCAAAGCCAGTAGCGTGGCCTCGGCTGCCAGTAGTGTGGCTGTGAGCGGCCCTGAGCTGGTGATTGTGACCGAGTCGGATAGCTGGGTGCAGGTGGTGGACGCGAGCGGCAATAAAGTCTTGTCCGAGATTGTGCGCCCCGGTTATGAGCGCCGTGTGGCGGTACAGCCACCATTGTCGATTCGTGTCGGCAATGCCCCAAAAACTCGTCTAAGCCTGCGTGGGCAGGCGGTAGATCTGGCGCCATTTATGAAGCCAGGTTCTGATGTCGTTAATATGGAATTGAAGTAAGCCCTTATGTCGAGCCCGATTCAGCGTCGTAAAACCCGTCAGGTCCAGATTGGTCATGTGTGGGTAGGTAGTGACCATCCGATCATGGTGCAATCCATGACCAACACCGAT
Source organism: Chitinibacter sp. ZOR0017 (assembly GCF_000799095.1). NCBI lineage: Bacteria > Pseudomonadati > Pseudomonadota > Betaproteobacteria > Neisseriales > Chitinibacteraceae > Chitinibacter > Chitinibacter sp. ZOR0017. Next base: position 209,568 of record NZ_JTLG01000044.1, read on the forward strand.
ACGGCCGATGCCGAAGCCACTGCCCGCCAGATTTTTGAATTGTGGCGTGCCGGCTCCGAGGTGGTGCGGATTACCGTCAATAGCGCCGAGGCCGCCGCGCAGGTGGCCAATATCAAAACCAAGCTCGAAAACTGGGGCTGCAAGGTGCCGCTGGTGGGGGATTTTCACTTTAATGGTGATCGCCTGCTGCGTGATTACCCGGAGTGTGCCGAAGCGTTGGCCAAATACCGGATTAACCCTGGCAACGTGGGTAAGGGCGCCAAGCGCGACGAAAAGTTTGCGCTGATGATCGAGCGGGCCATCGAATTTAATAAACCGGTGCGCATTGGCGTGAACTGGGGTTCGTTGGATCAAAGCATCGCTGCCCGCATGATGGATGAAAATTCCAAACGTGCGGTGCCGCTGACGGCCGAGGCCGTGATGCGCGAGGCGCTGATTGTGTCGGCGCTGGAATCGGCCGACCAGGCGATTCAGTGGGGCCTGTCACCGGATAAAATATTGTTGTCGTGCAAAGTCTCTCATGTGCAGGACCTGATTGCCGTGTATCGCGATCTGGGTGCGCGCTGCGATTATCCGCTGCATTTGGGGCTGACCGAAGCCGGCATGGGCTCGAAAGGCATCGTGGCATCGAGTGCCGCCTTGGCCGTACTGATGCAGGAAGGCATTGGCGATACCATCCGTATCTCGCTCACGCCTGAGCCTAATGGCGATCGCACCAAAGAAGTCGTGGTGGCCCAAGAATTACTGCAAACCATGGGGCTGCGTAGCTTTACCCCATTGGTGACCGCTTGCCCAGGCTGTGGCCGTACCACCTCAACTGTGTTCCAAGAGTTGGCGCAAGACATCCAGAATTTCCTGCGCGAGCAAATGCCGGTTTGGCGCGCGCAGTATCCTGGCGTGGAAGACATGAAAGTGGCTGTGATGGGCTGTGTGGTGAACGGCCCGGGCGAGTCAAAACTCGCCGATATCGGGATCAGTTTGCCCGGTACGGGTGAAGTGCCGGTCTGTCCGGTCTATATCGACGGGCAAAAAGATGTGACCCTGAAAGGTGATCACGTTGCGGCCGAGTTTCAGGCGATTGTCGAAAACTACGTGCAGACCCGCTATGGCGAAAACGGCAGCAAGCGCCGTGCTGATGCGCCTAAGGTGATTCCGCTCACGCCGGTTTAAATCCCGATTACACCCATTCTTTTGTTTTAATAATTTCAGTAGCAGGTTAACAAGCACAATGGCTCAAACCATTCAGGGTATCCGCGGCATGAACGATGTGCTGCCGCAAGAATCGCCACGCTGGCAGTATTTCGAACAAGTTTGTCGAGAATGGCTGGCCGCCTATGGCTACCAAAACATCCGCATGCCGATTGTGGAATCGACCCATCTATTTGTGCGTGGCGTTGGTGAGCATACCGATATTGTCGAAAAGGAAATGTATGCGTTTGAAGACAGCCTGAATGGTGAAAAGCTGACCCTGCGCCCAGAAGGCACCGCCGGTTGCGTGCGGGCATGTATTGAACATGGCCTGCTGTATAACCAAACCCAGCGCCTGTGGTACATCGGGCCGATGTTCCGGCATGAGCGCCCGCAAAAAGGCCGCTTGCGCCAGTTTAATCAGCTGGGCGTAGAGGCGTTTGGCTTCGCCACCCCTGATCTGGATGCCGAGCTGATTATCATGCTGGCAGATCTGTGGCAGCGCCTTGGCCTGACCGGGCTGACGCTGGAACTCAATTCGCTGGGCAATGCCGACGAGCGCGCGGCCCACCGTGCCGAGCTAATCAAGTATCTGGAAGGCTTTGTGGATGTATTGGACGAAGATGGCAAGCGCCGCCTGTATACCAATCCACTGCGTGTGCTGGATACCAAAAACCCTGCTTTGCAAGAAATGGCTAATCAGGCGCCCAAGCTGGAAGACTATCTGGGCGAAGAATCTAAAGCGCATTTTGCCGGGGTGAAAGCGCTGCTGGACGACGCAGGCATTGCCTATCGGCTTAATCCTCGCCTGGTGCGTGGCTTGGATTACTACAACCGTACCGTGTTCGAGTGGGTCACCACCGAGCTTGGTGCACAGGGCACCGTCGCGGCGGGCGGTCGCTATGATGCGCTGGTGGAACAACTGGGCGGCAAGCCTTGTCCGGCGGTTGGTTTTGCCATGGGGATTGAGCGCTTGATGCTCTTGCTGGAAGCCCAGCAGGTGGCTACGCCAGCGCAAAGTCCCGATGTATACGTGATTAGCCAAGGCGATGCGGCAGCGCGGGCGGCATTTGCCGCGGCGCGGCAATTGCGCGCCAATGGCCTGAATGTGATATATCATGCTGGCGGTGGCAGCTTTAAATCCCAATTCAAAAAAGCCGATCAGTCCGGCGCCGCATTGGCGGTGATCGTGGGCGAGGGTGAATTGGCCGCTGGCACAGTGAATATCAAGGTCTTGACCGGTGCGCAGCAGGGGGAGCAGCACACCGTAGCGCAAGATCAGATGGTTAATACGATTCGTAGTCTTAAATAATCGAGGACGACATGGCTGCTTTTGACTTACAAGAACAAGAACAAATTGCCGAACTGAAAGCATGGTGGCACAGCTGGGGTAAAGCGCTGGCCGCCGCAGTTGTGTTGGCGCTGCTCGCCTACGCCGGTTGGTCAGGCTGGCAAACCTGGCAAAAGCACCGTGCGGCTGAAGCCGCTGAGCTCTATGCCCAGCTGCAACTGCAGGCCATGGATGAGGCCAAATTCACCGCTACGCTGACTACCTTGAAAACCGATTTCGGCAGCACGCCTTATGCCGCGCGTGCTGCGCTGGCCGCCGCCAAACTGGCTTATATGAAGGGTCAGCCGGCTAAAACCCGCGATGAATTGAACTGGGTGATTAGCAATGCCAAAGAAGTGACTTTGCGTGATTCGGCTAAATTGCGTTTGGCGGGCGTTTTGCTCGACGATAAAAAATACGACGAAGCCCTGGCTTTGGTGAAAGCGCCGGAAGAAGAGAGCTATTCGGGTCTGTTTGCTGAAGTGCGTGGCGATGTATTGCTCGCTAAGCAAGATAAATCGGGCGCTGCAGACGCATACCGTCAAGCTTTGGCGAAATTGCCAAAAGACGCCCCCAATGTGAAATTGCTGGAAGTGAAACTTGATACGCTGGGAGCCAACTAAGATGCAATGCTTGCGGATCGCTGCCCTCGGTGCACTGAGCCTGCTGGCTGCGTGCTCTACTCCAAGTAATGTGCCAGATCCATCGCCGCTACCGAAGGTCAGTCAGGCCGCGACGGCGAAGCAAGTGTGGCGCAGCGAAGTAGGAAGCGATACCGATTTCCGCTTCCAGCCTGCGTTCTTGGCCGATCTGGTGGCCGTGGTGGGCGGCAAGAATGAAGTGGCTTTGCTGGATCGTGCCACTGGTCAAGCCAAATGGCGGGTGAAGCTGGAGCAACCGGTTGCTGGCGGTATTGGCATCGGCGCTGGCATGGTCGTGGTGGGGAGCCTCAAGGGCGATGTGATCGCGCTGGATTTAGCCAATGGCAAACCCGTATGGACGATCAAAACCAGCAGTGAAGTGATTTCTTCGCCGGTAGTGAACAAGAATCTAGTGCTGGTTCGCTCGGCAGATGGCAAGCTCAGCGCGCTGTCGGCGGCTAAGGGCGAACTGCAATGGGTGTATCAGCGTCCGCAACAGCCCGCGCTGCAACTACGTAACTATGCAGCACCCGTGGTGGCGGATGGCATCGTCTATGTCGGGCAGGCCGCTGGGCGCTTGACCGCGCTGGCAGTCGCTGATGGCCGTGTGCTGTGGGAAGCGCCGATTGCGCTGCCACGTGGTGCGAGTGAGCTTGAACGCATCACCGATATCGTCGCGCCGCCGGTTGTGCATGCCGATCTGGTGTGTGCGGTTGCCTATCAGGGTCGGGTGGCTTGTATCAGTACCCAAAATGGCTCACTGGTATGGTCGCGCGAGATTTCTAGCTGGTCGGGTCTCGCCATTGACGAGCGCCATGTGTATGTCACCGATGACCAAGGGCAGATCAATGCCTTCGAGCGCACCACAGGCCGCTCGGTATGGAAGCAAGATGCGCTGAAATATCGCTTTGTGAGCGCCCCCGCCGTGCTGGGTAATCAGCTGGTCGTGGGTGATCTCGACGGTTATTTGCACTATATGAATTTGGAAGATGGCAGTTTGGTGGGCCAACAGCCTACCGATGGCAGTCGTATTTTTGTCGCACCTCAATCTGCGGGTTCGCAGGCCTTGGTGCAAACGCGTAAGGGCAGCTTGTATCTGCTCAGCGCTCAGTAAGAGAATTGAATGAAACCAACCATTGCCCTCGTGGGGCGCCCGAATGTGGGCAAATCCACGCTGTTTAATCGCCTGACCAAAACCCGTGATGCCCTGGTGGCCGATCAGCCTGGCCTGACCCGTGATCGTCACTATGGTCATGGCAAGGTCGGCGATAAGCCATATCTGGTGATCGATACCGGTGGCTTCGAGCCTGTTGTGGACGAAGGCATCATGTTCGAGATGGCCAAGCAAACACTGCAGGCCGTGGATGAGGCCGATGCGATTGTTTTTGTCGTGGATGGGCGCAATGGCCTCACCCCGCAAGACAAGATCATTGCCAATCGTCTGCGTCAGGGTGATCGCCCGGTGTGGGTGGCAGTGAACAAAATCGAAGGCATGAATCGTGCGGTGATGACCGCTGAGTTTCACGAGCTGGGCCTTGGTGAGCCGGTGGCAATTTCCGCCTCGCATGGCGAAGGTGTACGCGATCTGGTGAACGATATTCTGGCCGGTTTCCCTGAGCCAGAAGACGAAGAAGAGCGCACGCATCCGACTTTTGCTATCGTGGGTCGTCCGAACGTCGGCAAATCAACGCTGGTTAACACCATTTTGGGTGAAGAGCGGGTGATTGCTTTTGATGCACCGGGCACTACGCGTGATTCGGTGTTTATTGATTTTGAGCGCAATGGCCAAAACTATACGGTAGTGGATACCGCCGGGGTGCGCCGGCGCGGCAAAGTGACCGACATGATCGAGAAATTCTCGGTCATTAAAACCATGCAGGCGATTGAAGACTGTAACGTGGTGATTTTGGTGCTGGATGCCACGCAGGATGTCTCGGATCAGGATGCCAAGATCGCCGGTTTTGTATTGGAAGCCGGCAAAGCCATGGTGGTGGCGATCAATAAATGGGAAGCCGCGGATGAAAATCAGCGCAATACCATTAAGCGTGAAATCGCCCGGAAACTCTCGTTCCTGGATTTTGCCAAATTCCACTATATCTCTGCATTGCATGGCAAAGGTGTCGCGGATATTTTTGGCTCGATCCATCAGGCCTATGATGCCGCGATGGTGAAAATTCCAACGCCTAAGCTAACGCGTGCGCTGCAGTTGGCGATGGAACGTCAGCAGCCGCCACTGGCCGGCAAGATTCGCCCCAAAATGCGTTATGCCCACCAAGGTGGTTCAAATCCACCGGTGGTTGTGATCCACGGCAATGCATTGGAAGCAGTTCCTGCGTCATACTGGCGTTATCTGGAAGGCTTCTTCATGAAGATGTTCAAGCTACAAGGCACGCCACTGCGCGTTCAATTCAAGAAAACGGGCAATCCGTTTGAAGGAAAAGAACCGCCGAAGTTGAATCGCCGCGGCAATAAATAAAATTGCTGATTGTAAGCTGTTGATTCATGTACTATAAGCGTAAGATGTTTTGACTCAAGCCGTATACACGGATAACTAAATAACAAGCCGGAGAATAACAATGAGTGCTAAGGGGCAAATGCTGCAAGATCCATTTCTGAACATCTTGCGCAAAGAACACGTACCTGTCTCAATCTACCTGGTGAACGGCATCAAACTGCAAGGGCAGATCGAATCGTTTGACCAGTATGTGGTATTGCTGCGCAATACCGTGACCCAGATGGTGTACAAGCACGCCATTTCAACTGTGGTGCCATCGCGTTCAGTGACTGTGCCGCATGACAACCCAGCCGCTGCTGCAACTGAAAACTAATTGCGGGCAGTTTGCTGCGTGTCCAGCCCCGAAAGATTCGTTCTTTCGGGGTTTTTTCTGCTTGTAATTTATGTAATTGGCCCCATGCTCAAAGCCTAGCGGGTAAAGAAAAACAGAGGTTTGCATGTTTGAACGCCACCAAGGCGGCGATGAAGCCATTTTGGTCTGCTTGGATTTTGGCGAAGCAGATTACCGAGATGGTGTCGATGAATTTGTAGAATTGGTCAAATCAGCGGGCGTGACGCCGCTGCATATTATCGAAGGTAAACGCCAGCGGCCTGATCCGGCCTATTTTGCGGGCTCAGGCAAGGCAGATGAAATTGCCCTTGCCGTGGCGCAGTATCAGGCCTCGCTGGTGATCTTTAATCATCAGCTCTCGCCAGCCCAAGAGCGGAATCTGGAAAAAAAGGTGCAGGCACGGGTGCTTGATCGCACGACCTTGATTCTGGATATTTTTGCCCAGCGTGCGCGTACCGCCGAGGGTAAGCTCCAGGTTGAGCTGGCGCAGTTGGCGCATATCCAAACCCGTTTGATCCGTGGCTGGACTCACTTGGAGCGGCAAAAGGGCGGTGTCGGTTTGCGCGGGCCGGGTGAAACTCAGTTGGAAACTGACCGCCGTTTGATCGGGGTGCGCGTAAAACGCTTGAAAGATCAATTAGCTACCGTGCAAAAACAGCGGGCGACTCAACGCAAATCACGCGAGCGCAATCGGCAATTTACGGTTTCGATTGTCGGGTATACCAATGCTGGAAAATCCACTTTATTTAATGCGCTGACCAAAGCCAAAATTTATGCGGCCGATCAGTTATTTGCTACGCTGGATACCACTAGCCGCAAACTCTTTTTGGATAATGAACATTCAGTGGTTTTGTCGGATACGGTCGGGTTTATTCGCCAATTGCCGCATACGCTCGTGGCGGCATTTCGCGCCACGCTGGAAGAAACCATCAATGCGGATTTGCTGCTGCACGTGGTGGATATCAATCACCCGATGCGTGAATTACAAATTAGCGAAGTGAATAAAGTGCTGGCCGAAATCGGTGCGGAACATATTCCACAAATCATGGTCTTCAACAAGATTGACCTGAAAGCACTGCCGCCTGAATTGGGGCGGGATGAGTATGATAAAATTCAATCGGTCAAATTAAGCGCCATGCAAGGGCAGGGGCTTGATTTGCTGCGTACTGCCTTGATTGAAGCCATGAGCCAGTCAGAAAAGGAAGAATAAATGAGTCAAAATGATCCGCAATGGGGTGGTGGCCGTCCTGGAAATAATGGCGGGCCACCTGGGGTGGAAGAAATCCTGCGCTCCTTGAGCGATAAGGTAAATCGCCTGCTGGGTGGCAAAGGTAACGGTAATGCCAATGGTCAAGCCCCTTACGGCAGCCAGCCTAGCAAAGGTGGCTCAGCCGGCTTGATCTTGGTGGGTGGCGCCTTGCTGGCGCTGTGGCTGGGTTCGGGTGTGTATGTGGTAGATGAGCGGGAAAACGCGGTCATCACCCGTTTTGGTAAATATGTCCAAACCGTTGAAAGCGCCGGTTTGAAATGGCATATGCCGTATCCAATTGAGCAGCGCCAGATTGTGAATGTGACTGAGCTGCGCAGCTTGGAGGTCGGTGTTCGTGCCGAAGGGGCCGGCAATGATGAAAGCACCATGCTCACCGGTGACCAGAACATCATTGAAGTGCAGCTGGAGGTGCAATACAACCTCAATTCTGCCCGCGATTTTCTGTTTAACAACCGCTTCAAAGATGGCGATGGCCGTGATGTGGTGAAGCAGGCGGCTGAAACAGCGATTCGCGAAGTGGTCGGTAAAAATAAAGTCGACTATGTGCTCAATGAAGGCCGCGGCAAGATTGGTGAAGACACCAAAGAAATCATCCAAGATCTGCTGACCAAATATGGCACCGGTATTTCGATTTCGCGGGTGAATATTTCTGATGTACAGCCACCTGAGCAAGTTCAGGCGGCCTTTAGCGATGCGGTGAAAGCACGGCAAGATCGGGCGCGCTTGATCAATGAAGGTACGGCCTATGCCAACGATGTGGTGCCTAAAGCCAGCGGTATGGCAGCGCGCTTGAAAGAAGAGGCGCTGGGTTATCGCGAGCAAGTGGTATCCCGCGCCGAAGGTGATGCCTCACGCTTCCGCCAGATTGCCGCCGAATATGCCAAAGCACCGCAAGTGACGCGCGATCGGATGTATCTCGATGCCATGCAGACCATGTACCAGAACACCACCAAAGTACTGGTGGATCAAAAAGGTAGCGGCAATCTCTTGTATCTGCCGCTGGATAAGCTGATGCAGATGAATGCAAACAGCAATGGTGGCGAAGCAGCGCCAGCGGCGAAAGCGGCTGACCCTGTCGCCCCCGTTCCCGCCGCAGAAACCGCCCCTGCCAAGCAGCGCGGCGACCGTGACGGCCGCTAAGGAGTGATCATGAACAAAATTATGCCGGTAATCGGAGCTTTATTTGTCGCGTTGTTCATTTTCTCAACGACGTTTTTTACTGTAGATCAGCGCCAATATGCGATCGTCTTCCAGTTCTCGGAGGCGGTGCGGGTGATTAAAGATCCGGGTTTCCATTTCAAAGTGCCGTTGCTGCAAGATGTGCGCTACTTTGATAAACGGATCCAGACCATCGATGAAGAGAGCCCAGCACGGATTCAAACCATCGAAAAGATGAACGTGAAAGCCGATAGCTTTATCAAATACCAGATCGTGGACGTCGAGAAATACTACAAGGCGGTCGGGGTGGATCAGCGGAAAGGCGTTGATCGTCTGCGCAATACCGTGAACAACATGCTGCGTGATGAGTTCGGTAAGCGCACGGTTCAAGACGTGATCTCGGGTCAGCGTGATGAAGTGATGGATTACGTGCGCAAAGTTGCGGATGCCGATGCCGCGCGCATCGGGGTGCGGGTACTGGATGTACGCATCAAACGCGTTGAGCTGGAAGACAGCACGCTGAATTCCGTGTACGAGCGCATGCAGTCCGAGCGTAAAGCGGTGGCCAGCCAATTGCGCGCCGAAGGTAGCGCCGCAGCCGAGAAAATCAAAGCCGATGCGGATAAACAGCGCGAAGTGATTTTGGCGGCAGCGTATAATGAGGCGCAGCAAATGAAGGGTGAGGGCGATGCCAAAGCCGCCGGTATTTATGCCGAAGCGTATGGCAAAAACCCAGAGTTTTACGCCTTCTATAAGAGCCTTGACGCTTACAAGCAAAGTTTTGCCAAGAAGAGCGATGTGCTGGTGGTTGACCCAAGTGCCGACTTCTTCAAATACATGAAGAATCCGCGCGCCGGCGGCGCCAAATGAGTGAAACGCTCTGGCTTGGCTTGGGGCTGATGCTGGTGTTTGAAGGCATTATGCCCTTTACCCTGCCGCATGTTTGGCGTGCTACCTTGCGCCGGATGGCTGAGCTTACTGACGGACAGATACGCCTGATCGGTTTCTGTTCGCTGATTGCAGGTTTGTTGATTTCGCTGGCGGCCAAATAACCCCTCGGGGGTATTGCCGTCAATCATCTAAATGACGCCCACACCGGGGTATACCCCGGGTGGGCATTTGGTTTGTATAGACAATGCGTAATTGGATCCTTCCCGAATATATCTCCGATGTCCTGCCCAGCGAAGCGCGCCAGATCGAAAGCATGCGTCGTCGCCTGCTCGATCAGTTTGCGCTGTACGGCTATGAGCAGGTTGAGCCGCCGCTGGTGGAATATGTGGAATCGTTGCTCACCCAGCACGATGCCGCGCTGGATCTGAAGACCTTCAAGCTGGTGGATGAGCTTAGTGGGCGGCAAATGGGTTTGCGCGCTGACATCACCCCGCAGGTAGCGCGGATCGACTCGCATATCCTCAATCGCGAAGGCGTGGCGCGCCTGTGCTATGCCGGCTCGGTCGTGTGTACACGCCCGGATGGACTGCTCTCTACCCGTCAGCCGCGCCAGATCGGTGCTGAATTGTATGGCTGTGCCGATATCGCCGCCGATGTGGAAGTGATCGAACTGATGTTTGCGAGCCTGCAAGAAGCAGGGGTGAGCGATCTCACGCTGGAAGTGGGCCACATTGGCCTCTTTAACGCGCTAGCCGATGCGGCCGGTTGGCAAGGCGAAATTCGTCAGGCGGCTTTTAATGCTCTGCAACAAAAAGACCAACCCACACTGACCGAGTTGGCGGCGAATCTGCCGGCTGATTTACGCGCCGGCCTGCTGGCGCTGCCCAATTGTTATGGCGATAGCAGTGCGCTGACTCAAGCTGCTGCTCAGTTGCCAGCACTGCCGGCCATTCAGGTGGCTTTGGCGACGTTGCAGCAGCTTTATGCAGCACTGGCTGCACGCGGTTTGGCAGTGCGCTTTGATCTGGCCGAATTGCCTGGTAGCTACTATCACACTGGGTTGGTGTTTAATGCCTACGCCAAAGGCTTTACCAATGCCGTGGCGCGGGGTGGCCGCTATGACAGCGTGGGCGAGAAATTTGGCCGTTCGCGCCCTGCGACCGGTTTTAGTATCGATTTGCGTGGTTTAACCCGTCTGCCATTCCCGGCGCGTCGCCCCGGGATCTTGGCCCCACAAGGGGAAGACCCGGCTTTGCTGGCGAAGATTCGCCAGCTGCGGGAAGCTGGTGAGATCGTGATTGTTGACTTGGGCGTACTGAGCACCGAGGTCGATGTCGACCGCACCCTGCAGCAAAAAGAGGGTGTTTGGCAAGTGCTAAGCCTGTAAAAAATAAGCCGTTTTTACAAAAAAAACGCTGGCTCAAACAGCGTTTTGACGTTAAAGTTCCGTCGCAACGTTACCGCTGTAATGTTGCCAAATTATTTTGTGTTTTATGCATCGAGGTTTGGGAATGAGCAGAAATGTAGTCGTTATCGGTACCCAGTGGGGTGACGAGGGTAAGGGCAAGATTGTTGACTGGCTGACCGATCACGCTCAAGGCGTGGTTCGCTTTCAAGGCGGTCACAACGCCGGCCACACCCTGGTCGTTGGCGGCAAAAAAACTGTTCTGCGTCTGATTCCATCGGGCATTTTGCACGCAGGTAAAGCTTGCTTTATCGGTAACGGCGTGGTGATTTCACCAGAAGCGCTGCTCAAAGAAATCGACGAGTTGAACGCGGCCGGTATCGACGTGGCTAGCCGCCTGCGCATTTCTGAAGCATGTCCGCTGATTCTGCCATACCACATCGCGCTGGATCAGGCCCGCGAAGCCGCCAAAGGCGACAAGAAAATCGGTACCACCGGTCGTGGTATTGGCCCAGCCTACGAAGACAAAGTGGCGCGTCGCTCAATCCGTCTGCAAGATTTGTATCACCCAGAGCGTTTCTCGGCCAAGCTGCTGGAAAACCTCGAATGGTATAACTTCCAGCTGGTAAATTACTTCAAAGCTGAGCCGGTTGAATTCCAGAAAGTGTACGACGATGCACTGGCCTATGCTGAGCGTATCAAGCCGATGCTGGCCGATGTATCTCGCACACTGTACGATCTGAACAAAGCCGGCAAACCGCTGCTGTTTGAAGGTGCGCAAGGCACCTTGCTGGACATCGACCACGGTACTTACCCATTTGTGACTTCAAGCAACTGTGTGGCGGGTGCAGCGGCACCAGGCGCCGGCGTTGCCCCACAAATGCTGCAATACGTACTGGGTATTGTGAAGGCTTACACCACACGCGTAGGTTCGGGCCCATTCCCAACCGAACTGTTCTGCGATATTGGTGCCGGTCTGGCAAAACGCGGTAATGAGTTTGGCTCGGTGACGGGGCGTCCACGCCGCTGCGGCTGGTTTGACGCCGCAGCGCTGAAACGCTCAATCCAGATCAACGGTGTATCAGGTCTGTGTGTCACCAAGCTGGATGTGATGGACGGTATCGAGACCATCAAGCTGTGCGTGGGCTACAAAGTGAACGGCGTAGAGACCGACATTCTGCCTGTTGGCGCAGATGATATTGCCCTGTGCGAGCCAATCTACGAAGAAATGCCAGGCTGGAATGACAGCACCTTTGGCGTGAAAAAGTGGGAAGACCTGCCAGAAAACGCCCGCAAATACCTGCAACGGATCGCTGAAGTTTGTGAAGCGCCTATCGATATCATTTCTACCGGCCCAGACCGCGAAGAAACCATCGTACTGCGCCACCCATACAACGGCTAAGCACTCCTTGCTAATAAAAAACCCGCCAATTGGCGGGTTTTTTATTGCCTAGTGCGTCGGCGAGTGGATTAAGCAAAAAAGCAGCAATCAAACTTAAAGCGTTGGCTTGCTAGTCGGGGTATTGCCCGCCAAGCAAATAACTACATGGCTTAGCAGGCTATACCCTTATTTTTTCTTCTTGGCGGTTTTCGTGGCCGCTTTCTTGCTGCTGGTTTTATTGACTTTGCTCACCGCTTTGGTGTTGCCCTTATTGCGGCTGGCGCTGGCTTTGCCTTTGCGTGTATTGCTAGGCTGTTCGGCACTGCTGCGCGGCGAACATTGCATCACCGTTTTGCGTTTTTTGCCTTTGCCGGTGGTGATTTTGGTGCAGCGCTGCTGGCTGCTGCGGGCTTCGTCGTTGCGGGCGGAGCTGCTAGTGGCATTGGTGGCCGCTTTGCTGCTGGCGCTGTTGGGGGCCGCCGCAAAGAGGGCGTTTACATTCAGGCCTTTGCCGCCGCCATCGGCAATGCGGCGCGCGCCATTAAAGCGGGTTTGCCAGTAGCTCAGATTCATATTGGCCACTTCGATATTGCGGCCTTTGCGCGGGGCATGAATAAAGCGATTGTCGCCCAGATAAATCCCCACATGGGAGAACGTACGCCCCAGCGTATTAAAGAACACCAGGTCGCCCGGTTTAAGCTCATCTTTATCGATGGTTTGCCCGGTTTGCGACATGCCTAGCGCTGTGCGGGGCAGGGTGATGTTCATTGAGTTTTGAAAGACGTATTTGATAAATCCCGAGCAATCAAGGCCAGACTCGGGCGAATTGCCGCCCCAGGTGTATTTCACCCCGATCAGGCTCATGGCGGACAGTAGCAAATCCTGTGCGGGGGTGTAATCCGTGCCTTTGGGCATGACATTACTGGTGGATTTGGCTTTGCGAGGTTTGGGGTTGGCCGGGCTGCCAGGTTCGGCATCGTCCAGATTGAGGGATTCGGCGTTTTTAAGTACCGGTGGCGTGCTGTCGCCCAGTGGCATGTCTTGGTCGGCTAGCGCCCATGGGCTAGCGGCTGCACAGACTGTAGCGAGAATGATGATCCATTTCATGGGCAAGAACTTTACGGGTGTGGAAAACGGCTGTAAAGCCTAAAATTCAAATTTCGGCCTGCTGCCCTTTGGGACTGACTCGATGTTGAAAGAAACGTTCACGGTGATGCGTGATTTACCGCGTGTGCGCGAGATTATCGCGATTTTGATGCGGCATGGCTTGGGTAATTTGGTACAGCGTTTGGGCTTGGCAAAGGGCATTGAACGTGCTGGCGATTTGCTGCATTGGCCTGGCGATCATGAGATCGAGCAGTTGGCCCCCGCCGTGCGGGTGCGCAAGGCGCTGGAGCAGCTTGGCCCAACGTTTATCAAACTGGGGCAAGTGCTAGCCACGCGGGTTGATATGTTCGAGCCGGAGTGGATTGCCGAGTTTGAAAAGCTGCAAAGTGATGTGCCGCCCCTGCCGTTTACCGAGCTATTGCCCGAGCTGCAAGCCGCGCTGGGCGCAGACCCACACAGCCTGTTTATTGAGCTGGATCCGCAGCCGATCGGCTCGGCTTCGATTGCGCAGGTGCATCGTGCGCGCCTGGCCGACGGTACCGAGGTGGTACTTAAGATCCGCCGCCCCAATATCACCGCCAAAATCGATGCCGATTTGCGGATTTTGCGGCATATCGCCTCGCTGGCGGTGTTTGAGTTTCCGGATTTGCGCCGCTATCAGCCGGTGCGAATGGTGGATGAATTTGCCAAATCACTGCATCGCGAGCTCAATCTCTCGATTGAGGCGCGGCATTTAGAGCGTTTTACCACCAATTTTGCCGGCCACGATGAAATCGTGATCCCGAAAATCTGGTGGGAATGGACTTCCGAGCGACTGATCGTGCAGGAATACATTGCCGGCGTGTCCGGCAATGATCTGGCCGGTGTCGATGCCGCCGGGCTGGATCGGAAATTATTGGCCGCGCGCGGGGCCGATGCGGTCTTGAAAATGGTATTGATCGATGGCTATTTTCACGCCGACCCACACCCCGGCAATGTGAAATATCTGCCCGATAGCCGGATCGCCTTTCTGGATTTTGGCATGGTAGGGCGACTACCGCACCCACGCCGCGATCACATTGTTGATCTATTGGCTGCGCTCGCCCAGCGCGATGAGCATGGCATTTTGAATGTGCTGCTGGAATGGACCGGCGACACGGTGGTGGATGAAGACAAGCTGGCGGCCGATATTGCCGACTTTATGTTCAACTACGAAAACCTTTCGCTTAAAGACATTCAGTTTGGCCATCTCTTGAATGATGTGGCGATGATTATGCGCGAGCATGAGATTACGCTCCCATCAGATCTCACGCTGCTGTTTAAGGCGCTGATCACGCTGGAAGGCTTGGGCCGCCAGCTCGATCCGCAATTTCAGATGGTGCCGCATCTCACGCCGTTCGTGCGCGAAGTGATTATGGCGCGCTACAACCCGAAAACGCTGTTTAAGCGGGGCAAAGATAATCTATTTGAAGCGTTTTCAATTGTCTCGGGCCTGCCGCGCGATATTGGCAAGCTGATCAAACAGGCGCGGCGGGGTAATCTGCGCATCGATCTGGATTTAAAACGGCTGGATAACTTTGGTAGTCAGCTGGCCAAAAGTGCCAACCGGCTCACCATGGGCATTGTGACCGGCGCGCTGATTATTGGCTCGTCCATCGCCATGACCATCAAAGTGGGGCCGACGATTTTCGGTATGCCGCTGTTGGGTTTTCTGGGCTTTGTGCTGGCACTCATCAATGCCATCTGGCTGATGTTTGCGATCTGGATTTCCAGCAAGAGTGAAAGCTAGGCTTTAGCACTCACTGCTGCGCCCCTTTGGTGCGGGTGTTGCATGATTCATGAGCGGCGCAATCAGGGCCTGCCACTGCGCTAGTTTTGCTGCTAGTGGCAGGGTATAGGCTGGGCTGCTTGATGGCGCAACGCTGCTAGCGAGATACATCGGGATGTATCGTTGCCCGTGCTTGGCTGCGGCTTGCCCGTTAAATACCACCAGTTGCAACTGCGGCAGCTGGGCGATCAATTCGGCCAGGGGGTTGGGGTTAATTTCACGCAATGCGCTATCGAGGCTGCCGCGGCGCTGTGCTTGTGCAACCACATCCCACAGTGCAATCCCGGCGGCTTTTAGGGCGGCGTAACGGGCCGGGAAGGGGTGTTCGTGCAAGGGCTGGCCCAAAAGGGCGCTCATGATCGGCCAGAAGGCATTGCGTGGGTGGGCGTAGTATTCACCTGCCGCCAGCGAAGCATCGCCCGGCAGGCTGCCCAAGATCATAATACGGGCATCGACCTGCCAGATCGGCGCAAAACTGCTTTTACTGCTCACGATTGCTGTAGGAGCGCTGCGCCATCAAAGCCGAGGCGTAAATTTCCCCAATGCCGTCCACCAATAAAGATGGGTACATCCAGCTCGGTCATGGTTTCGCCGGTGTCGCGCACATAGGTTTGCAACAAGAAGCGTTCGGTATTTTGCGCGGCGCGCAGGCCCGCCGGGTCGTTGAAAATGCGGCGATCGCGGCTGTTAACCAGATCTTGGGCCGGATCACCACTGAGTGGTTTGGAATACCAGCTATTGTGGGTGGGGCCATAACCGCGGTTATCGACGGCTAAGGCAAACTTACCACCCGTAGCTGTACGAACTAAATCATCATAAATCGGCTGAATTTCATTCACGAAATACTGGCTGTAGCTCGTGGTGTATTTCGGGGGCTTGGTGTCGGCCACGGGCTGATAGCGCTGATCAAAAACATCAATTCCGCGCTGTTGCAAAGCGGTAATTTTCTCGGCCACGCGGTCGCGGTAGCGCAGGCACAAGCGGATGGCACTATCGAGCGCGCCTTGCCCAATCACAAAGCGGCCCACCATGCTTTGTACGTTTTCCGAGGCTTTGGCCACATCTTGTGAAGACGCCGCCGAGTGCTGCATTTTTTCGTTCACCATCAAGGTGAGCTGGTGGATTTCGCTGACATTGGTATTGACCAAGTGATTAGCCGTGCTGAATTCCTCTAAAGTGGCGGCAATCCCGCCCAGGGCCTGCGAGGTGTTTTCAAAGTCGTGCACCATACTGGCAAATTGGGCTGAGGCTTTTTCCACGACTTCACGGGTACGATTGGCGTCGGCAGTAATCAGGTGGGTTTCTTCCAGAGTTTCGGAAACCTGAGCCAGCATATTGTCGATGTCGTGCGAAATCTCATCAGTAGCCACGCCTACTTTTTCGGCCAGTTTGCGTACTTCATCGGCCACCACCGCAAAGCCACGCCCTTGCTCGCCAGCGCGTGCGGCTTCGATTGCGGCATTCAGCGCCAGTAAATTGGTTTGACCGGCGATTTCCTTGATTAGGTCGACAATGGTCTTGATGCTGGCCGAGCGCTTATTCAGGCCATCTACGGTTTGGTTAAAATTGCCGATCTTGCTGTTAATCGCGCTAATGCGCTGCACTACGTCTTGTAATTCTGAAAATGAGGCGTGCGCCAGCTCTAAATTAGTGGCCGTGGTTTGGGCGATTTCGCCGGTTTGTTCGGTGACGTGGCTAATGCCGGCGGTGGTGCTGGCGCTGGCTTCAACAATGCGCTGGGCTAGTTTGTCTTGCTGCTCGGTGGCCAGCGCCGAATCACGGATGTGTTTTTGTGATTTGGCAGCTTCCAGTGCCATGCTGATGGTCATATTCTGGACAGTGGCGATGATTTCGCGCTGTTTGCCCAAAAAACGATTGCAGGTGTTGGCTAGCTGGCTGATTTCGTCGGTGTAGGGCGATGGAATATTCTGCGAGAGATCGCCATCATGATTGGCCGCGTCGGCAAATACGGCCTCGATCAGACGCACCGGTTTGGTAATCCAGAAATGAAAATACGTAATCTCGATCACGCACAAGAGAGTCGCACCAATCAGTGCGAGCCAGCCATAAGTAATCAGCGAATCCACGACCTGCAGTACGCTTTGCTGCTGGGCCGCGGGTAAGGCGGCCAGCGCGGTAGCGAGTTCGCTGCGCGCGCTGTACAGCAGGATTAGAATCAACAAGGGAAAACAGCCCAGCAGGGCAATGAAGGCAAATTTTCGTGCCAGTGTCGGGATGAAATTCTTCTCGAACGCCCGATGAAAGTCCGCAATCCAGGCCATGAGAGTGGATTCCTGTTTTTATATTTTTATTTGTAAGGCGTGTTGCTACCAATGCAAGGGCTTTAGTGATCAAAGGCCAGTTGCAAGTCATCCAGAGAAAGATGCCATTTTTTCAGCATGCGGCTAAATACCGCCAGCTCGGCATCGTTGATTTCTTCGTCTGATTTGGCTAAATCAAGTGATAGCGCCGCCAGTTGTAGGCGTTTTTTCGGCTCGGTGACGGTGTCGAGCAGCTCATCAATGCGCTCTTTATCAACCAGATGCACGGTGCCGTTTTCATCGGCTTCATCGCCGATGTCGTTACAGTAATCCTGCAGCACCTGAATAAAGCCTTTGCGTGAAATGCCCAGTACGTCATACACATGCAGATGTTCCAGCTCATCGATTTCTTCCGGATCGAAATTGCCGTCACAGATCATTTGCAATACCAGAATGCGGGCCATCGCTTCTGGGCTATTGATTGCGTATTTTTTCATGGTGTTATCCCTCGTGGTTCCAGTGCCGTGCGCAGTGGCGTTGGTAAACTGCTTATTTTTCTGCGCTGATAATCAAAGGCAGCCATGCCGGTTCTAGCCTGGGCAATCGGGCGGCCTTCTTGGGTTACATCGTAATAAAGATCAAAGCTGGCGCGCCCAACTTCGGCGCAACCTAGGGCAATCTGCAACGATTGCCCGTGAAATACTTCCTGGCGAAAACAAATGGCGACATCGGTCATGATTAAGCCCTTGCCACCTACATCCAGCTCATCGGCATAACCCAATTGCTTGAGCCATTGCAGTCTTGCTTCGTGCAATAAAGCCAGTAGCGCGTCGTTGCTCAGATGCCCACCGTAATTGATGTCGCGAATACGAATTGTCAGCTCGGTGAAAAACAAATCGCATGTGGGTAAGCTTAGTTCAAATCGCGCCATCGGGGAAAAATAAGTACTTTCTAAAGTATCTGGTGTTGCAGTGTATGCGCAGGCGAAAACGGCTGGCAATACCGGCATTTCCCATCTGTTGCATCATTGGGCTGCTAGACTGAAAGTACAGGAGATTTCTTGCTGGGGAGACCAATCATGTATACCCGAATTTTTGTCCCGATCGATCATAGCGAAACCAGTGATGCGGCGCTGACCGAGGCTTGCCGCCTCGCCAGTGAGCAGCATGCCACTTTGCGCCTGATTCATGTGATCGATCTGGCTCAATTTGCCTGGAGCGCCAATGAATTTCTGGATGTGCCGCAATTGCAGTCTTCGCTCAAAGAAAGTGGCGAGCATTTACTGCTTGAACGGGCTGCACAAGTACGGGCGCAGGGGCTTGAGGTGGAAACTGCGCTGCTGGAAATCTGGGGTGGCCAAATTGCCAAGGCCATTGTGGAGGATGCGGTACAATGGCAGGCTGATTTGCTGGTGATGGGCACGCACGGTTATGGTGGCCTCACGCATTTATTGCTGGGTAGTGTGGCCGAAGGTGTGATGCGCTATACCACCAAGCCGGTGCTGCTGGTGCGCGCGCCGCAAAACGCTGTTTAAACGAGTTCTGCATGTCGATTGAAATCAAAGCCCCTTTGTCGGTCACTGACCACCGCCGTGATATAGCCGGAATGCGCTATGTGTATCCGGTGGTCTCGCGGCGGGCGGGTGGGGTTTCAATTGGTATTAATCTCAACCCCAATAATGCCTGTAATTGGGCCTGTGTGTATTGTCAGGTGCCCGATCTGCAGCGGGGACCAGCGCCGGCGATTGATCTGGGCATGCTAGAAGCCGAGCTGACTGCATTGTTGCATGAGGTCGTGCATGGCGATTTCATGCAGTCGGCGGTGCCGGCTGGGGCGCGGCGACTGAATGACATTGCATTCTCGGGCAATGGCGAGCCCACCACCGCGGCTGAGTTTTTGTCGGTGATGGAGCTGGTGGCCAAAGTACGGGCGCAATTTGCGCTGGATATTAAGACCGTACTGATTTCCAACGGCAGTCAGCTGGATAAGGCGCCGGTGCAGGCTGGGGTCGCGCGCATGGCGCAATTGCAGGGGGAGGTCTGGTTTAAGCTTGATCGGGCGCCCGAAGATGGTTTTGCCTTTGTAAACCAGATTAATTTGCGCGCCAGTCAGGTTGAGCGGCGCCTACGCGCAGCCGCTGCCCTGTGCCCGACCTGGATACAGACCTGTATGTTTGCGCTGGATGGTCAGCTGCCAAGCGAAGCCGAGCTGGCAGCCTACTTGGCGTTTTTGCAGCGACAGCTGGCGGCCGGGGTGCCGCTGGCCGGCGTGCTGTTGTACGGGCTGGCGCGGCCTTCGCTACAGCCGGCAGCGCCGCGCTTAAGTGCTGCGCCGGCAGACTGGATGCAAGACCTTTCGACGCGTATTGAGGCGCTGGGTTTACCGGTGAAACTCAGCGCTTGATTTGCTGCGGCTTATTCGCCGACCTGGGCGGATTTGCGAATCAGATCTTGCAGCAGGTTTGGCTGTTGCTCGCGCAGATAATTCAGCGCCTGAATTTCTTCTTTGCGCAGGGCGGCCAGATCAATCCCTTCTACATGGACGACGCGCAGTAGTTCACGCACGGGCTTGGGCATGGCGCGGCCGCTTTCATAGCGTGAGCCCCCACTTTGCGTCACGCCGATCTGACTCCAGAAGTCCTGTTGATTCATGCCAAGTTGTTTACGGATCTGTTTGGGATTCAGGGTGGTTGTCATGGTGTTCTCCTTAATGATGAGGCCAACGATTCCTCTATGCCGCATTGATAAATGTTGATGTCATCTTAAGAATTTTGACTCTGTGAGGCACGGCACTTTTGCAACTGCCCAGTGTTGAATATTGCCGAACTTAAAATGGAACTAAATCAAGGGCTAATCAGCGAATGCTAATTTGTTTGGCATATTGCGTCAAATCCCTATTGCGCTGGGTGACGTTTTTGTGCATATGACTTTGTCATTGCGTTTGGGGTGATGTATTAGCCTGAGGGGTAGGCTAATACATCTTTGTGGGGCGATACGGGGAGGGGGTATTATTTGAGCTGCAAGCTGAAATCAGGCCTTTCGCTGCTAATCTCGTGCAGTAGATTTTCTATGGCTGACAGTTCGTGTGGGCTGAGGTGCTGGCGCGCTTGGGTAAAATCCGGCCAATTGAGCTGCACCGGGCCGGCAAGATTGTTGGCGAGCAAGTCGTATAAGCCATCCAGATTGTGGCCAAAGGCCTCGTCGGCCGGGATTTGCGCGCCAATCTGTTGATAGAGCTCCGCCAGCGAATGTACTTGGCAGAGGGTTAGCGTGGTGTGGCTTGGCATGCGGGCACCTCGGTAAAGGTTTGGTAATGATCAATGGTAATAAAGCGCGGGCCGTTGCCTTGGTAAACCAAGCGTTTGGCATTGCGCTTTTGGCCGCGGTAATCCAGATCGGCCTCTTGGTAGCGACCGCTTGGTAGGCGTTGCTCGCGGTTGCCGAAGCGATCGCCGCCAATCGATTTGCCAGGTAGAACATCCCACAGGCTGCGGCCCGGCTGCCAGCCGGCCGCCTGAGCCTCGCGTTTGCTCACAAATTTGGGCGGCAGGCTCTGCGTCAGCGCGAGGCTATTGAAGACTTCGTTGAGTTCTTGTGCATTAAGCTGGTGGCTGCGGGCAAATTGTTGCGCCAATTGGCTGCAGCTTGGTGTGGCGGCGCTAGCCCAGGTGCTTAGGCTAAGGCCGGCGATGGTCAGAAGAGTCAATAAGCGCGACATAGGTTGGCTCGGGATTGGGGTGGGGTCATTATGCGCTGATTTGCTCGCTGGCGCAGAGGGATGAAGCCCTGAGATGGTGCGGCTTGGTTGTCGCAATACAGGGATTCCGCTACTATCAGGGGTTTCCCGATTGTCCCGATTGGCGATCCCTGCTATGGCAAAAACCCTGTACGACAAACTTTGGCAATCGCACGTGGTCCGCGAAGAAGCGGATGGCACTTGCCTGATCTATATCGACCGTCATCTGGTGCATGAAGTGACGAGCCCGCAAGCCTTTGAAGGGCTGAAACTGGCTGGTCGCCAACCATGGCGTAAAACCTCGGTGGTGGCCACGGCCGACCACAACACCCCCACCAATGAGTGGGACAAAGGCATTCAAGACCCGATTTCGCGCCTGCAGGTGGAAACGCTGGATGCCAATATCAAAGAATTCGGCGCGCTGGCGTATTTCCCATTCAAAGATCAGCGCCAAGGTATCGTGCATGTAGTCGGCCCGGAAAACGGCGCTACGTTGCCGGGTATGACCGTGGTGTGTGGTGATAGCCATACCTCAACTCATGGTGCTTTTGCGGCGCTGGCGCACGGTATCGGTACTTCTGAAGTTGAGCACGTACTGGCTACGCAAACATTGGTTGCCAAAAAATCGAAATCCATGCTGGTCCGCGTAGATGGCCAACTGGGCTTTGGTGTAACGGCCAAGGACGTGGCGCTGGCGATTATCGGCAAAATCGGTACCGCTGGCGGTACCGGTTATGCGATTGAATTTGGTGGCGATGCCATTCGCAGCTTGAGCATGGAAGGGCGGATGACCCTGTGCAATATGGCCATCGAAGGCGGCGCGCGTGCGGGCATGGTCGCTGTGGATGATAAAACCATCGATTACCTGCAAGGCCGCCCATTCTCGCCAAACGCAGAGCAATGGGATGCTGCAGTCGCCTACTGGCGCACGCTGGTGTCTGATGAAGGTGCTGAGTTTGATACCGTCGTTACGCTGCGTGCGGAAGAAATCGAGCCGCAAGTCACTTGGGGTACCTCGCCCGAGCAAGTGCTGGGCATTTCCGGCAAAGTGCCAAATCCAGCCGCAGAGAGCGATCCGGTGAAAAAAGGCAGCTATGAGCGCGCCTTGCAATATATGGGTTTGACCGCGGATACCCCGCTGGCGCAAATCGCCATTGATAAAGTCTTTATCGGCTCCTGTACCAATAGCCGGATCGAAGATTTGCGGGCAGCTGCGAGTGTCGTCAAAGGCAAGAAAAAGGCAGCTTCGGTCAAGCAAGTATTGATCGTACCAGGCTCGGGCTTGGTAAAAGCCCAAGCCGAAGCTGAAGGCCTGCATCAGATCTTTATCGAAGCCGGGTTTGAATGGCGTGAGCCGGGCTGTTCGATGTGTCTGGCCATGAATGCCGATCGTTTGTCGCCGGGTGAGCGTTGCGCTTCGACTTCAAACCGCAACTTTGAAGGGCGGCAAGGTCAGGGCGGGCGTACGCATCTGGTAAGCCCAGAAATGGCCGCCGCCGCCGCGATTGCCGGCCATTTTGTTGATGTACGAACTTTTGCCTAAGGAGTGCGCATGCGTGTCATTTTGTTCGGTGTGTTACTGCTGAGTCTGACCGCGTGTAACACCATTTCCGGAATCGGCAAAGACATTAAAAAAGGTGGCGAAGCCATCGAAAAGGCAGCGAAATGAAACCGTTTACTCAACTGGATGGGCTGGTGTGCGCGATGGATCGTGCCAACGTCGACACCGATGCCATTATCCCTAAGCAATTTTTGAAATCGATCAAACGTTCAGGCTTTGGCCCGAATCTGTTTGATGAATGGCGCTATCTGGATCACGGTGAGCCGGGGATGGATAACAGCCAGCGTCCGCTCAATCCGGATTTCGAGCTCAATCTGCCGCGCAATCAAGGCGCGCAAGTCTTGTTGGCGCGCGATAACTTTGGCTGTGGTAGCTCACGTGAGCACGCGCCATGGGCAATTGAAGATTTCGGCTTTCGCGCGCTGATTGCGCCAAGCTTTGCCGATATTTTCTTTAATAACTGTTTCAAAAATGGTCTGCTGCCGATTGTGCAGCCTGCGGCCGTGGTTGATCAGTTGTTCCGTGAAGCGGCCAGCGAAGGTTATCGCTTAAAGATTGATTTGCCAGCGCAAACCATCACCACCCCAAGCGGCGAGCAATTCAGTTTTGAAATCACCGAGCATCGCAAACACTGTTTGCTTAATGGTCTGGATGAAATCGGCCTGACTTTGGCGCACCGGGATGAAATCGCGGCTTTTGAAGCGCGGCGTAAAGCCGAGCAGCCGTGGCTGTTTGCCTAATGTAATTGAGCCCCGACACAAATTTGGGGCTTAATTTTTAGACTTGATCAATAAATATGACCGGGTTTTATCGTATAGTTTCACGGTCAAATACACACTTGGAAAGTAAACCCATGATCCTGCATAAATTTAAAAATTCGAGCGATCTTGATCGTGCTGCTGCTGACCTGATCATTTCCATGGTTCGTGCCAAGCCTAATGCAGTGCTGGGCATGGCCACCGGTGGTACCCCAGTCGGCCTGTACAAAGAAATCGTGAAAACCTACCAGGCAGGTCTGGTGAGCTTTGCTCAAGCTAAAACGTTCAATCTGGATGAATACGTGGGTCTGCCAGTGACTCACCCAGAAAGCTATCGCAATTTCATGCAGCGCAATCTGTTCGATCACATCGACATCAAAGCGGAAAACACCCACGTACCGAACGGCAATGCCGCCGATGTGGATGTAGAGTGCCGTGATTACGACCGCATGATGTTCGAGCAAGGCCCGGTTGATCTGCAATTGCTGGGTATTGGCCACAACGGTCACATCGGTTTTAACGAGCCAGATACCCAATTGTCACGCGGTACTTACAAAGTAACGCTGAAAGAAGAAACCCGCGAAGCCAACAAACGCTTCTTCGATAGCATTGATGATGTACCCACTCACGCCGTGACCATGGGTATGGGTTCGATCATGCAAGCCAAAGCGATTTTGCTGGTGGTAAAAGGCGCTGAAAAAGCCGCCATCCTGGATGCAACCCTGAATGGCCCGATCACCACGCAAGTGCCAGCTTCATTGCTGCAAACGCACCCACGCGTGATTGTGATGACTGATTGCGACGTTGATTACAAAGTATCGTTCTAAGCTGGCCTAGCCCAGTGAGCAAAGAGGGGCTTGCCCCTCTTTTTCACGTCGGCGGCAGTAATTCTTGCTAGGGGTATTGGGCTGTAAGCCAATCTAGATCAATACTGCAGACCTATACCCATTAGTATTTTGCATTGACACTCAACACCACGACGAGAGCATTATGAAAGTTCTGATTCTGCCCGGTGACGGCATTGGCCCCGAAATTGTTGCTCAGGCGAAAAAAGTCCTGCTGGCACTGCAGCAAGATGGCCTGGCGCTGGAGCTGCAGGAAGCCCCATTGGGTGGCGCAGCTTATGATCAATACGGCGCGCCGTATCCAGAATTCACGCAAAAACTGGCGCGTGAAGCCGATGCGATTTTGCTGGGCGCCGTGGGTGGCCCACAGTACGATCAGCTCGATCGCCCGCTGCGCCCAGAGCGTGGCTTGCTGGCCATCCGCAAAGATCTGAACTTGTTTGCCAATCTGCGCCCCGCGATTCTGTATCCGGAATTGGCCAATGCTTCAACGCTGAAGCCAGAAGTCGTGTCAGGCCTCGATATCCTGATCGTGCGCGAATTGACAGGCGATATTTACTTCGGTCAGCCACGCGGTATTCGCACCAATGAAGCGGGCGAGCGCGAAGGCTTTAACACCATGCTGTACGCCGAAAGCGAAATTCGCCGCATTGGCCATGTGGCCTTCCAAGCGGCGCAAAAGCGCGGCAAGCGCCTGTGCTCTGTCGATAAAGCCAATGTGCTGGAAACCACCGAATTCTGGAAAGAGATCATGACCGATCTAGCCAAGGAATATCCGGATGTCGAGCTGAGCCATATGCTGGTGGATAACGCCGCCATGCAGCTGGTGAAAGCACCGAAGCAATTCGATGTGGTGGTCACCGGTAATATCTTTGGTGACATTTTGAGCGATGAAGCTTCCATGCTGACCGGCTCGATTGGTATGCTGCCAAGTGCCTCGCTCGATGCGAATAACAAAGGCCTGTACGAGCCAAGCCATGGCTCGGCGCCCGATATTGCTGGCAAAGACGTGGCCAACCCATTGGCGACGATTTTGTCGGTGGCGATGATGCTGCGCTACACCTTCAATAACGAAGCCGCCGCGCAACGCGTAGAAAACGCCGTGAAAAAAGTGCTGGCCCAAGGCCTGCGCACGGCCGATATCTATGAAGCGGGTACGACCAAAGTCGGCTGCTCGGCAATGGGTGATGCGGTGGTGGCGGCGCTGTAAGGTCGTGCGCCGTACCGTTTGTAAGCCAAAAAAGAGCCTTGCGGGGCTCTTTTTTACTGCACAGCGTATGCTAAAACTTGCCAGCACAGTTTGGGAGAACGCCATGAAAGCCGGTTTAGTGGTCCTCGGGGTCGTGGCCAGTGTCTGGATGAGTACGGCGCACGCCGAAGACATCACGCTCACCTTGCAAGAATATCCGCCCTATATGGGCGATGCCTTGCCGCACAAAGGCTTGCTTACCCGCATTGTGGTAGCTGCATTTGCGCAGCAAAAAATCACCGCCAAACTGGTGGCTGTGCCGAATAAGCGCGCGATTGATGGGGTGCGCATGGGCTTGTATGAGGGTGGCTTTGGCTGGGCCAAAAACCCCGAGCGCGAAAAAGACCTGATCTACACCGATCCGATTTTGTCGCTGAGCATGGTGTTTTGCCAGAAGCGCGGGCGCGAAATCAGCTGGAAAAAACTGCCCGATCTCGCCACGTACCGTATCGGGATTACCTCGGGCAATTTTTACTCGGATGAATTTGATAATCTGGTGAAGGCCGGCGTATTAAAAGTAGATGCCAGCAATAGTGACGTGAGCAATCTGCGTAAACTCAATGCCGGTTATATCGATGTCTTGCCGATTGATGTCGAAGTAGGCCCGTATCTGATCGCGCAAAATCTGGGCGAAGACGAGCGCAAAAATATCGTGTGCCCGCCGCAAGCCTACTGGAGTGCGCCGCTGCATGTCGTGCTTGATCGCAAAAACCCCAAATCCCCGCGCTGGGCGACTGAATTTAATATTGGCCTGCGCAGATTACTGGAAAGTGGCCAGCTCAATACCTTGCTCGATCAGGCGCGCAAAGACATTAATCAGGCCAAATAAGCGCCCATCCAGCCTGTGCCGCGCAAGGTGGGTAGGCTTGCGGCGCGATCAAAGGTAAAATACCCACTCACCGCACCGGCCAGCAGGTCGCGTGCGGTTGTTTTATTTGGATACCTGGAGTGAGTATATGTCTAAAGCCATTTCTGTTGCGCTCGTCGGTGCAGATACCCCCGCAGCTCAAACTGTTCTGGATGTGTTGGTCGAAATGCCGATCCAGCTTGGCGCGCTGTACCCACTCGCCGATGACGAAGAAGCCGGCACGCTGGAGCTCAATCAGCAAGTGCTGCCGATTCTGGATCTGGAAACCTTTGATTTTGCCCATGTGGATGCGGCGCTGTTTGTGGGCGAGCCGGCGCTAGCCACCCGCTATGCGGCGCAAGCCGCCAGCGCGGGCGTGGCGGTGATTGATCTGACTGGTGGTGCTAATGCGCCGGTGGGCGCGGCCAAGCGCGGGCAAGTGGTGAGCCTGCCGCAAGTGGTGACTTCGATGATTACCGCCGCGCTGGATGCACTGAAAACCGCGGCAGCGCCTGAGTTTGTGGCGGCCAGCGCGCTGCTGTCGGCTTCGGGTGAAGGCAAAAACGCGATTGAAACGCTGTCGATGCAAACGCGGCAACTGTTTGCCCAGCAGGAAGTCGAGCTGGGTGGTTATCCCAAGCGTTTGGCCTTTAATCTGCTGCCGGTGACCGATGCTGAAGCCATCAACCGGGTGCAACAGGAAGTGGCGGCCGCAGGCTTGCCCTTGCATAGCCTGACCCTGACGCACGCGCCAGTGTTCTTCGGCCATGCCGTGAGCCTGAGCGTGCGCCTGGCCCAGCCACAAACCCGCGCGCAAATCGAAGCCGCGCTGCAAGCCTCGCCAGCACTGTTTTTCCTGCAAGTGGACGGCGCCGCCGGCATTGCTACCCCGCAAGATGCAATTGGCGCCGACAAAATCTGGGCGAATCAGCTGCAAGTATCGAACGATGGCCTGACGGTTACGCTGTGGCTGGTGGCTGACAATGCCCGCTTGCCAGCTCGCGCAGCAGCCTTGCTGTTAGCCCTGCTGTAATCCGCTGAGTAACTTGTTCGCCTGAAAGCAAAAGCCCCGCAGTGCGGGGCTTTTTTGTTTTTGTGCTTGCACGAGCAACATCGCACACTCGCGGCGAGCTAAGGCCTTGCGAGGGCTAAGCTGCCTTAGCTGGTATGTTGCTCCAGGGTATAGCGCGCTCCGCCATCAATACCAAGGTGTTGCACCAGATACGGTAGGGAGGTTTGTAATGATTCGGCCAGCGTCCACGGCGGGTTAAACACAAACATGCCACTGCCGTGCATGCCAAAACCATCGGCGCGCGGGCTATGGACGGTGAGGGCGGCATGCAGCCAGCCTTTGGCCGGCAGTTTTTTCAGTTTATCCAGCATCTGCTTGACTTCAGGGCGCGAAAGCTCCGGATACCAGATCGCGTACACGCCGGTGGCAAAGCGCTCCAGCGCCAGCTTCATGGTGTCGACCACGCGCACATAATCGTGTTTGTCTTCATACGGGGGGTCGATCAGCATCAGCGCGCGACGCGGCGGTGGTGGCAAAACGCCTTTGATGCTGGCAAAGCCATCGGCATGCTGCACCTGGGCCGCGCGGCCGGCGCTGGCAAAATTGTCGCTCAAGAGCTGCACATCGCTGCTGTGCAGCTCAAACAGTCGCAATTTATCATCGCTGCGCTGCAAGGCCTGTGCCACATAGGGCGAGCCCGGATACAGCTGCAAACGCTCGCCCGGATTAAGTTCGCGCACGATCTCGACATAACGCTGCAGCGGCGCAGGCAGGTCTTGGCGTTGCCAGATACGGGCAATGCCGGTGTTGTACTCGGCGTTTTTGGTGGCGTAGCCTTCGGTCAGCGAATACACGCCGGCCCCGGCATGGGTATCGATATACCACCACGGCTTGTCTTTCTGGTTTAGATAATCCAGCAGCAAGGTTTGAACGGCGTGTTTGAGCACATCGGCATGATTGCCGGCGTGAAAGGCGTGGCGGTAACTGAGCATGGGGCACCTGCAAAACAATCGCCTATTTTAGCGCTAAACCGCAGCCCCCACCTAGCCGCCCGCGTAGCGGCCATGCGCGCCAGTGTAGGTACAAGTGACATTCCCAGCGCAAAACCGCACCGCGCGCGCGCATTGTGCTTAGAATGGCTTATGGCTTTATCGTGAGGTAGGCATGGGCTGGTTGCTAATCGGGCTGAGTCTGTTGTGTTTGGCGCTGCTGGTGTACGCCTGGCGCGCCCGCCGCTTGCGTCGGCGCTATCAGGCCTTGGTGGATAGTATTCCCGATCTGGCGTGGGCCAAAGATCGCGAGGGGCGCTTTGTGGTGGTGAACAAAGCCTTTTGCGATATCTGGCACATTGCCGATGCCCGCCAGCTGTTGGGGAAAGACGATTTTTTCCTTTCGCCGCCGCATCTGGCGCAGCGCTATCGCGAAGATGATTTACGCATAGTGGAATCAGGCGAAGCAATCCGGCAGGAGCATCCGTTTGAGCATGTAGAAGACGGCCAGCGCTGGATGGAGCTGATCAAAGTGCCGGTGCGCGAGGGGCGGCAGGTGATTGGCACAGCCGGCATTGCCCGCGATATCAGCGAGCGCAAACGCGCCCAAGAGCAGCTGCGCTGGCTGGCTGAACATGATCCGCTCACGCGGCTCTATAACCGCCATGCGCTGGAAAACCAGCTGGCCGAATGGGTACGCAGCGGGCTACCGTTTGCGCTGTGGTTGATCGATCTGGATCATTTCAAACGGATTAACGATGCGCTTGGCCACGCCGCGGGCGATGCCGCGCTGGTGCAAATTGGCGAGCGGCTGCAATCGATTAGCGAGCAGGTGTTTCGCCTGGGTGGCGACGAATTTGTCCTGCTGGCGCCGCAGGCGCAATTGGCCTTGATCGATGAAGCGCTGGGGCGCTTTTTGAGTCAGAGTATCCGGATTGAAGAGCTGGATTTTCCACTCGGATTCACCGCGGGGCGTGTCAGTTTTCCTGCCGATGGGCACAGCGGCGGGCAATTGCTCAAGCATGCCGATGTCGCGCTCTATCAGGGCAAGGCCGCCGGGCGTGGGCGGGTGAGCGGTTTTCAGGCCATCATGGCGCAAGATGCGGTGCGCCAATTGCAGCTGGAGCGCGAATTGCGCCAGGCGCTGGAGCGTGGCGAATTTCGCCTGGTGTATCAGCCACAAGTGCGGCTGACAGATGGGCAGGTGACTGGTTTTGAAGCGCTGATTCGCTGGTATCAGCCCTTGCGCGGCGAGATTAGCCCGCTGCAGTTTATTCCCTTTGCCGAGCAAACCGGCATTATCGCCGCGATTGGCGATTGGGCGCTGGAAGAAGCGATGGCGCAGCTGCAAAGCTGGGCGGCGGCTGGCCAGCCTTTACTACCGGTGGCGGTGAATGTCTCGGCGCTGCAGTTAGCGCATGGCCGTTTTGCCGAAAGCGTGATCGCACGCGTGCAGGCCTTGCCGCCTGCTTTGCAGCCTTTGCTGCAGCTGGAGCTGACCGAGTCCACGCTGATGGACCAGCATGCCTGGCAAGCGCTGCAGCAGCTCACCGCGGCGGGCATTGCGATTCATATGGATGATTTTGGTACCGGCTACTCGAACCTGGCGATGTTGTCGCGCCTTGCGCTGAGTAAGCTCAAGTTTGATCGCAGCCTGATCAAGAATATCCCCGACAATCAGGCCCAGCAGCAGGTATGCCGCGCTTTGCTTGATCTGGCGCGAGCGCTGCAGCTCGAAGTCGTGGCCGAAGGGGTGGAAACACCGGCCGAAGCCGACTGGCTGGCGGCGCAAGGGGTAGATTACGCTCAGGGCTACTGGTTTAGCCGGCCGCTGGAGGCTAATAAGGTGCCAGCCTATTTGCAGGCTGAGGGTATGTTGCTGTAGCTACTGATTTATATTGATTTGGGGGCGATACCTGCCTAGGTATTGCGCAGCGCCCGCTGCGGTGAGCGTACAAACAGGCCACCAAACACCCGCACACATAGATACACCCATTGCGCCAGCAGATACGACATACCATCGGCCAAACACAGGCTGCGCAAGAGCTGATCGGCCTCACGCCGGTGGGGCTTTGCCGCCAGCGCGCCTTCGCGAATTAACTGGTACAGCGCATCATGCACCAGCGAGCCGCGCACAATACTGGGCAAATCCGGCATAGGGCCGCTGGCGCCATCCCAGCTGTAATGCGCCGCGATGGCCAAAGTGCCATCCGGATGCAAGCGCAGAAAACCATTGCCCACGGTCTGCGGCGGGCGCAGCGGGGTGACGAGCTGATAGGGCGTATCCAGCGTGTATTTATACGTGCGCCGGCGGCGATAAAACGCCGGCATTACTGGCCCTGCCGTTCGGCAATGGCCTCGGCCCAATAATTGATATTGCTTTCGGTGATGGCCTGATAGTCATTGATAAAGCCTTGCAGCACATCGTCTTCAATGGCTTGCAATTCGGCGGTGAGGTAAATCAGCCGATCCCGTAGCGCACGTAGCTTCAGGTGAATGGTGTTGTTGCGCATCCAGTATTCTTCGATATTCAAAAAACTGGCAATCCCGCCCAATAGCGTCATCAGCGCCCCCAATACCAAGGCGATATTTTTGGCATAGGGAGCCAGCCATGGCCATTCCAGCCCCAGCACCACGGTGGAAGCCGCCGCGAGGGTTAAGAGCGAGAATTTGAGGGTATAGGTGGTTTGCTTGAGCTGCTGGCTTTTGCGCTCGCTATAGCGCTGATGGCGGATGATTTTGCTGAGCAAAAACCGCACCCGGATATCCGGGTGCTGCGTAATGATCTGCGCTGTGATGTCGTGATCCATCATTTTGATGTAAGTGAAAACCCCATCATAACAGTGCCGTTCGCGCATGGACGCTCCTGACGCACTGCAGTAGCATGCTCGCAACGATTTAAAAACAAAAATAGGGAGTCAACCATGTGGCGCGCAAAACGCTATCTGGGCTTTATGTTATTGGTGGTTTGGGGGTTGGTTACGCCTGTCGCTTGGGCGGGTAATCAGGTACTGGCGGTTAGTCCAAGCGTGGTGCATGGTGAATTGCCAAATGGGGTGCGTTATTTCATTAAACGCAATCTGCAGCCAGCAGGGCAAGTGCAGGCCCACCTGCTGGTGAATGTGGGATCGGTGCACGAACAAGATCAGGAATTAGGCTTTGCCCATTTGCTGGAGCATCTGGCTTTCCGGGGAACCCAACACTTTACGCATGAGCAGATTAAAGCATTGCTCGAACGCGAAGGTGTGGTGGCCGACTCGAATGCCCATACCTACCCAGAATATACCCGTTACGAATTATCACTCAAACCCGCGCAAATGCCGGCTGGCTTGCAATTGCTGGCCGATTGGGCTGGGCAGGGTGTCACCTTTGAGGATGCACATTTTCAAGCCGAACAGAAAATTGTGTTGGCCGAAGAGATTACCCGTAAGGCTAGTGCCAAATATTGGCAAAGTGTATATGACACGCTCATCCCCGATTCGGTCTATGCCCGGCGACTGCCCATTGGCGACAAGGCGGTGATTCGTGCCGCAACCTTGCAAAAAGTGCGGCAGTTTTATCAGCGCGAATATCAGGCTCAGCGCATGGTGGTGATGGTGGCAGGAGATATCGATCCGCAACAAATTGAGCAGCAGATTAAAACGCTATTTGCTCCTTTAGTGCGTGGCGAAGCCGCGGCTGATTTTAAGGCCACCTTACCCTTGCAGCCATTGCAGCAGTTTGTGGATCGCGACTTAGGCATTGCCCAATCGACCTTGCAATGGTCGTGGCGGCTTGGGCAATTAGGGCAGGGCTATGATCTGCAGACTGCTTACAGCGATGAGGTGATCGCCGGAATCTTGGAAAAGCGCCTATTGCAGCGTTCGCTTCAGACCGAGAGTGCGCTGCAGCGGCTCGAAATGGATCAAAAACCGGGGGGGATCATCCCCAACCGGGAGATTGAACTATCGTTTGAGCTTGAGGTGAAGGACAACCGGCTGAAAGATGGACTGCGCGAGCTGTATCAGGAATTTGTACGCGCCGAGCAGCATGGGTTTACAGCCGAAGAAATTGCAGCGACTGCAGCGCAGCTCAAGCGGGAGAGCGCTCGTGTGTTCAGCAATGAAAGCTGGGTAAATCGGATGCTGAATCATGTGCGTTATGGTTATCCCTTGATCACACCGGAAGAGCGTCAGCAATTGCGTGAGCAGCTAGCGGCCAAGGTTACGCCTGAGGGCCTGCAGCAGCGTTGGAAAAATCTGCTCGATGCCAAAGGGCAAATGGTCTTTGTATTGCAACCGAGTAATCTCGTATCATTCACCAGTTTTTCGCTGTCTTCATTGCAGAGCATGATGGCTGAAGTTCGGGCGCAGCAACTGCCGGCCTTGAATGGAAAAGGGTCATCATCTGCCGCGGCAGGGCTAGTGCCACAGACGATCAGCCGGCAGAGTGTTGATGCCGCCACTGGGGGAGTCACCTTTTACCTGCCCAACGGGATAGAAATATTGGTGATCCCCGCCAAAACGCCGAGCAATAAAATCGCACTCTCCGGTTTTTCACCCCTTGGCATTGTGCATTTACAGGATAAAAAACTGTATCGCGCGGCCTTGGTGCTACCGTATGTGCATAGCAAGGTTGGCTTTGGTGGCTTAAGTTCAGCCGAATACCAGCAATTTTTACGCGAATACTCGCTCACCATGGGCGCCGACTTTAATCCCGATTCCACCCAAATTGCAGCCACTTCGGTGCCCGATGGTTTGGAGGGCTTGTTGCTCGGCCTGCGTTATTTCCTGCAAGGGCCAAAGTTTGATGCTGCAGTATTGGATGAAAGCCAGAAAATGGCATATCAAAGCTATTACAGCGGGACTAACTCTCTCTATGCCTCGCTGAGTGAGAGCCGCTACGGCGAGAATTGGCCTTATAAAGAGGATTGGTACAGCACGGATTTTGAAGCCAATCTGGCGCAATTGCAGACGGTACAGCAAAAACTGTTGGGTAATCCGGCTCAATTCAAATTTGTGTTGGCAGGCGTAGAGCCCAAGCAAGCTCAGCCCTTGCTCGAAAAATATCTCGCTAATTTGCCTGTGACAGCGGCAAATTCTGAGCCTGCCAAGGCTGGACAGAAATGGCTGGGATTAAATTCACCCTCGCAAGTCAAACAGCGTATTCGCGGTAGCACAGCATGGCGGGTCTTGCAGGTTGATGTGCCATTAGCGGCATCGCAAGATAACTTAATGCTGGGGCTGGCCCTGAGCGAAGTGATTCATGATGCGCTGAATCAGGCTTTGCGCGAGGTGGCTGGTGATGTTTATGGCGTGCAATATTCGACAGCGCTAAGCCCAGCGCAAGGCATGCTAATGACTTTTGAATTCAAGCATGATGATGGGCGTTGTTCGGAAGTAGTGGCTTCGGTGGAACAGGTGTTGAAAAAGCTCTTCAAAGAACCGACCACGGCTGAAACGGCTGAATTAACCAATACCAAAATGAATCAGATGCTGGAGCGAATAGTCCGTGATCCGGTATGGCGGGCGTATTGGGTTTCGCGCAGCTGGATGTGGAATGGTACAGGTGGGAGTGTTGCTATGCAGGAAGTAAACTACACGCCGGCCCAGCTACATCAGTATTTGCAGGATTGGCTCAAGCCCTCTCGCTGGACTTCCGGTACGTTTAATTGTCGCAATGAAGTGAAATTCGACAAATTATTAGCTGAGCAATAACAAAAAGCCCCAGCCAAATAAGGCTGGGGCTTTTGCTTGCGAGATAAAAGACACTTAGGTGTATTGTAATTCGCGCGCCTTGCCCCAGAACACCCGATACGAGTAGATGGTGTAGCCAATGATGGTCGGCAGCACGATCGCGGCGCCGAAGAGCATGATGAGCAGGGCTTCGGGGCTGCTGGCGGCTTGCCAGATGGTGAGCTGATCGATCACCAGATGCGGGAAGATACTGAACACCAGCCCGAAAAAGCACAGCGCCACAATCCCAACGGTCGCCGCAAAGGGTAGCCAGCAGAAATTATCATTGCCTTGCTGCTGGCGCTGGGCGAGTTTAGGCAGGCTGTACGCCATTACCGCAAACAGGGCGATCGATACCAGTGGCACCGGGGCCAGCAGGAAGAAGTTCGGCAGGCTAAACCACAGCTCAAATACCCGCGGGCTGATAGCCGGGGTGGCCACCGACACCAGCAGTGCTGCCAGCGCGGCAAAACCTAAGCTGGCTTTGGCCCAGCGCACGGCGCGTTGTTGCAGCTCGCCGGTGGATTTCATAATCAACCAGCCCGCGCCCAGCAGGGCATAGGCGGCGATCAGGCTTAGGCCGACCAGCAGGGCAAAACCCCAGGCGGCCCAGCCCGGTGCAAAGCCGGTCAGATAGCGCCCCAGCATCACGCCCTGCGCCACCGTGGCCAAGAGTGAACCGACGAAAAACAAGCGATTCCACAGCGGCTGGTGCTGCGCTTGAGCTTTCACGCGAAAATCAAAGGCCACCCCGCGCAAAATCAGCCCCAGCAGCATCAGCGCCACCGGCAAATACAGTGCAGTGAGAATCACACCGTGCGCCAGCGGGAATGCCACCAGCAATAGGCCCACCCCCAGTACCAGCCAGGTTTCGTTGGCATCCCAGAAGGGGCCAATCGCGGCGATCATCTGATCTTTTTGTGGGGTATCGCTCGCTAACTCAAGCAAAATACCAACGCCAAGGTCATACCCATCCAGTACAACGTAGGCAAACATCGCCACCACCATCAGGGCGGCAAAAATTACTGGTAGCCAATAGGCCAGATCAATGCCCGTCATGATGTCACTCCTCAAGCTTTGGCTTTGCGGGCCAGATAAAAGACCACCGAAATGTACGAGGCGAGCAAGAACACA
This sequence comes from Chitinibacter sp. ZOR0017, assembly GCF_000799095.1. Classification (NCBI taxonomy): domain Bacteria; kingdom Pseudomonadati; phylum Pseudomonadota; class Betaproteobacteria; order Neisseriales; family Chitinibacteraceae; genus Chitinibacter; species Chitinibacter sp. ZOR0017. The sequence goes on from NZ_JTLG01000044.1 coordinate 244,697, forward strand.
TACAGCGCCAGATACATGATCAGCGTGCTCAAGATCATGCCGCCCGCCACATTCGAGGCCGCATCAGCGGTTTTGAGTACGCCTTGCACCAGCCAAGGCTGGCGGCCGATTTCGGTCACATACCAGCCGGCCACGGTGGCAATCCAGCCGCTAAAGGTCATGCCGATTAACACCCGACCCAGCCAGGGGGCTGGCTCGCCCACCCGGCGCAGTTGCCAGGCGGCCAGCCAGCTGGTGAGCAGCATTAGCACACCCACGCCCACCATCACACGGAACGACCAGAATACTTTCGCAACTGGCGGATGCTCGCCCACAAACTCATTCAGGCCTTTGATTTCGCCATTCAGATCATGCGTCAGAATCAAGCTGGCTAGTTTCGGGATGCCAATCGCGTAGTCATTGCTGCGCGTTTCGCTATTGGGCAGGGCAAACAGCAGTAGCGGTGCGCCGCGCTCGGTGTGCCACACGCCTTCGATGGCCGCCAGCTTGGCCGGCTGGTGTTTGAGCGTATTCAGGCCATGCATATCGCCGACAAAAATCTGCAGCGGGATCAAGAGCGCAGCCAGATACACGCCGGTTTTCAGGCTGGCATGGACGCCGCCGGTGCGCTGGCCGGCCAGCCAGCGATACGCCGAAACCCCAGCCAGTAAAAACGCCACCGTCAGGCCAGAGGCCAGTAACATATGCGTGAGGCGATAAGGCATGGATGGATTAAAAATCACCGCCAGCCAGCTAGTCACATGGGCTTGGCCATTGATCATTTCAAAGCCGGCCGGGGTTTGCATCCAAGAGTTAAGCACCAAAATCCAGAATGCCGACAGCGTTGTGCCGCCCGCCACCAGCACGGTGGCTACTGTATGCATCCGGTTGGAGACCCTTTGCTGGCCAAACAGCATAATCCCGAGGAACGTCGCCTCTAGGAAAAACGCCGTTAGCACTTCATAGGCCAATAGCGGCCCGGCGATATTACCCACCGTTTGCATATAGCCTGGCCAGTTGGTGCCGAACTGAAAACTCATGGTAATGCCGCTAACCACGCCCAGCGCAAAAGTCAGGGCAAAGATTTTTACCCAAAATGCATAGGCATCTAGCCATTTGGCTTCGCCGGTGGCATTAAAGCGCAGCTTGAAAAAAAGCAGCACCCAACCGAGCGCAATGCTGATGGTGGGAAACAAGATATGAAACGTGATATTGGCGCCAAATTGAATGCGGGCCAATAACAGCGGATCGAGCACACTGGCATCGGGTGGCATGGTTTATTCCTCCTTGCGGGCGGCGTCTTGGCCGATAAAGGGCAGTTTTTGGGTAAACAGTAAGAACTTTTGCACCTGCGCGCCGAGCTTCATCAGCTTTTCCAGCGTTTCAACATCCAGTTTCTGAATATCGCTAAACCAGCTGGTTACCAGATCAATCAGCCCATGCATTTCAGCCATCCGCGCCTGCGCATAGCGCTCGGCGTCGTTGCCCGGCTCTTCCATCAGCGCCCCGCGCAGCATGGTGAGGGTGGGCTCCACTTCGCGCTTGCGGCGCTCTTCGGCCAGGGTTTGAAAAATCGCCCACACGTCTTCCGGGGTGGAGTAATACTCGCGCCGATCGCCGGGAAAATGCTGCAGCTTTACCAGCCGCCACGATTCCAGCTCTTTGAGCCCCATGCTGACGTTCGAGCGCGAAAAGCCCAGCGCCTCGGCCATTTCGTCGGCATTAAGCGGTTTTTCACTGACAAACAGCAGCGCATAAATCTGCCCCACGGTGCGATTAATGCCCCAGCGGCTACCCATTTCGCCAAAGTGCAGCACGAAAGATTGGATCAAAGGTGTGAGCTTCATAAACGTTTTGAATTTTCAGTAATCTTTGAAATTTGATCTGGATCATATTCCAGCGGGGGTGAGCTTGACAATGGGCTGCCCAAAAATTAGGCGATTGTATTTTGCTATCTGGCTGATTGATAAAAACTAAAACGCTGGCGATTGACTTTGTCATATTCGCGTCAGGCAATGGCAGGGCGATTGGGCTACAATGCGCGCCAGCCAAGGTGAGGCGCGCAGCAATTGCTGCCCGCCTTTAAACGGGAAACAGGTGAAAAGCCTGTACTGCCCCTGCAACGGTAAATCAGTGTAGTCGGTCATGCGCCCCGCGCAGCCACTGTTCGCATCGCGAATGGGAAGGCGACCGATCGGCCCGCAAGTGGGTCACTGATCAGTCCGGATACCGGCCTCGGTGGCTGCGCATTGGCGCAGCGAAACGCACGGCAGGGTGCCCGCGCGCGTGAACTCAGGATCGTTCGATCCGGCTAACGCGTGGCCTCTGTCGGTTTTAAACAGCAATACACTGTGGGTGTATTGCCGGAGGCCCTAATGAATACGCGTCTTTCCCAGTTATACCTCGTAGTTTTATCGACTTTCCCACTGCTGGCCCAGGCCGCAAACACCGCCGAGCCGCTTGAAGAGATCGTGGTTACCGCATCGCGCATTGCCCAGCCCGAGCGCGAAGTGATCGGTGATGTGACTATCCTGACCGCGGCCGAGCTGGCCCGCGAAGGCCAGAGCAGCCTGCCTGAAGTGCTGGCGCGCCAGCCCGGCATTCAAACTGCCAGCAATGGTGGCCCGGGCAAAGCGATGAATCTGTTTATCCGCGGTGCCAATACCAATCAAAGTATTGTGCTGATTGATGGGGTGCGCGTGGGTTCGGCCACCACCGGCACGGCCGCGCTGCAGAATCTTCCGCTGGCGCAGATTGAGCGCATCGAAATCCTGCGTGGCCCTGCGGCCAGCCTGTATGGCGCTGATGCCATTGGCGGGGTCATCCAGATCTTTACCAAGCGCGGCCAAGCCGGCATGCAACCGGCCATTAGCTTAGGCATGGGCACGCAAGACAGCCTGCAAGCCAGTGCCAGCCTGAGTGGCGGCACGGCCACAACCCGCTACGCCGCTAGCGTGAGCCATTACAAAACCGACGGCATTAGCGCGCTGGTGCTGCCTAAATACGCCAAGTACAACAGCGATGCCGATGGCTATGAAAATACCAGCGGCTCGTTGAGCCTGAGCCATCAGCTGGCCACAGGGCATGAGCTGGGCGCGAGCCTGCTGGTGGCCGACAGCGAAAGTCATTACGACAATGCCTACGCGCCGAAGGTTTACGATTATCGCGATGAAAGCACCAGCGGCGCGCTGCAGGTATACAGCAGCAATCAATTTACCGAGCGCTGGCATAGCCGCCTGCAAGTGGGCCAAAGCCTCGACAATAGCTACACCTATGCGCCGGCCGCGACTGCGGCCAAAGAGCGTAGCCAGTTTAAAACCCAGCAAACTCAAATAAGCTGGCTCAATGATATTCAAGTCGGCCCGGGCACGGCCACCTTGGGCGCCGAGACGCTGAATCAGGAAGTCTCTGGCACCACCAAATACGATGTAGACCAGCGCCGCATTAATAGTTTCTTGGGTGGCTATCTGGCCAAGCTGGGCGCGCTGAGCCTGCAGGGTAATCTGCGCAGCGACGATAACTCGCAATTCGGCCGCCAAACCACCGGCAGCGCGGGCGCGAGCTATCAGCTGAGCGAGCAGTGGCAACTGGGGGGTAGCTACGGTACCGCCTACAAAGCACCGACCTTTAACGATCTGTATTTCCCCAATTACGGTAATCCGCATCTGAAACCGCAAGAATCCGCCGGTGGCGAGCTCTTTACCCGCTATCGTGGCGATGCGCTGCAGCTGAGCCTGACGGGCTATCGCAATACAGTGAAAAACTTCATCCTGACCCGCACCAATACCGTCAGCAATGTCGAGCGCGTGCGCCTGCAGGGGATTACGTTCACCGGCGATTGGCAGAGCGGCAACTGGCTGGCGGGCGTGAGCTACGACTACCTCGATGCCAAAGATCTGCAAAAAGATCAGCAACTGGCGCGGCGCGCCAAGCACAGCGCTTTGGCCTATGCCGGCTATGCCGCCGATGGCTGGCAGCTGCGTGCAGAAGTGCAGGGCCAGAGCAAACGCTATGACGACATCTATGGCGTTGGCCGCGTGACGCTGGCGGGCTATGGCGTGGTGAATCTGAGCGCCGATTACCAGCTGACCAAAGACTGGAGCGTGAATGCCCGGGTGAATAATCTGTTTGATCGCGATTACATCCAGGTTTACGACTACGGCACGCTGGGCCTGAATGGCATGCTGACACTGCGCTGGGCGCCGCAAAAGTAAGCCATGCTGTGGTTTGCCCCCCAATTACTGCTGCCGGCCTTGTGGCTTGCGCTGGTGCTGGAGGCGCTGTGGGGTGAGCCCCAGCGCTGGCACCCGCTGGTCGGCTTTGGCCGCTTTGCCCAGTGGCTGGAGCAGCGGTGCAATACTGGCAAGATAGGTATTGCCCGGGGGGGCTTATGTGTTTTGATTTTGGTGGTGATACCTGCCGGGGTATTTGCGGCTGGCTTAGGGCTATTGCAGACTCAAGCCCAGAGCATGCCCCTGAGCGCCAGCCACTGGGCGAGTAGCGCGGCGGCGGTGTTGGGGCATGGGTTCTTGCTGTGGTTTGCGCTGGGCGCCCGCAGCCTGCATGAGCATGTGATTGCCATCTGGCGGCCGCTGCAGGCGCGCGATTTACCCGCGGCGCGGGCGGCTTTGCAGCGGATTGTCAGCCGCGATTGTGCCGCGCTGGAACATCCGGCCATCGCTCGCGGCGCGATTGAATCCACGCTGGAGAACGGCGCCGATGCGGTGTTTGCCACGCTGTGCTGGTTTGTTTTGCTGGGCGGGCCGGGCGCGCTATTGCACCGGCTGGCCAATACCCTGGATGCAATGTGGGGCTATCGCACGCCACGCTTTAATCAGTTTGGCCGCGTGGCGGCGCGGCTTGATGATGTACTGAATTTTATTCCCGCCCGCCTCACGGCGCTGAGCTACGCGCTGCTGGGCCAAACCCGGCTGGCGCTACATTGCTGGCGGCGCCAAGCCCCAGAGTGGGATAGCCCGAATGCCGGGCCGGTGATGGCCAGTGGCGCCGGAGCGCTGGGCGTCGCCTTGGGCGGGCCGGCGGTTTATCATGGGCGGCTGGAAGAGCGCCCCACCCTGGGTGCCGGCCGGGTGCCGCAGGCTGCCGATGTGCGCCGCGCGCTGTGGCTGGTGCAACGCTGTTTTGCCTTGCAACTGGCGCTGGCGGTGCTGTTGCTGGTGCTGCAGTGGGGGTGGGGATAATGCCGTTTAACCCTGCGCGGAAATACTACTAATGTCGCAATTACTCACGGGTCAGCCCCCGCGCCATGGTGGCAATCTGGCCACCATCATGGCCAATTTTGGTGGTAGCCGGGCCGACTGGATCGATTGCTCGACCGGCATTGCGCCGTATAGCTATCCATTGCCGCCATTGCCGGCGGCGGTGGTGCAGCATCTGGCCCACCCGGATGCCAACTTTCACGCTGCGGCGGCCGCGTATTATGGTGCGGCCGAGGGCCTGCCGGTGGCGGGGAGCCAGGCCGCGATTGCCGGCTTGCCGATTGTGCGGCTGCAGACCTGCGGGCGCGCCCGGGTTGGGGTGCTGCGCGGCGCGTATGCCGAGCATGGCTGGCGCTGGCAGCTGGGCGGGCATCAGGTGAGTGCGCTGGCGGCAGATGCGATTGCGGCGGCCATCCCCACGCTGGATGTACTGGTGCTGGTGAACCCGAATAACCCCGATGCCCGCAGCTGGCCGAGCGCCACGCTCCTAGATTGGGCGGCGCAGCTGGCAGCGCGCGGTGGTTGGCTGGTGGTGGATGAAGCCTTTATCGACGCGCCCGCATTGGCAGGTAGCCAAACTAGCTTGCTGGCTGCCGGTGAACAGCCGGGGCTGATCGTGCTGCGCTCGGTGGGGAAATTCTTTGGCCTAGCCGGTTTGCGGCTGGGTATGGTGTACGCGCCGGCGGCTATCCGCACCGCGCTGGCGCAATGGCTGGGGCCGTGGGCGGTGAGCGGCCCCGCGCTGTGGGCGGCGCAGTTGGCCTGGCAAGATCGCGACTGGCAGCAGGCGCAACTGGCGCGGCTGCAGGCCGATCAGGCCTGGCTAAGCCAGACTTTGCAAGCGCATGGCCTTACCGTTGCGGCCAGCCATCCGCTCTTGCAGTATTGTCCGGTGAGTGCCGATGTCATTGATCAGTGGGGGTATGCGCTGGCAAGCCAGAAAATCTATGCCCGTGTATTCAATACCCCCGATGCCGGCGCCAGCGCGCTGCGTTTTGGCCCGGTGGCCGAGGCCGACCGCGCCCGCTTTGCCAGCCGCCTCGCCGCGGCGCGAGCGCAAATCGGCCCTGCCGACCCCCTGTAAGGAAACCGCATGAATGATGTGACTACCGCGCCGGTCCAGCCTGCCGACCTCCAGCTTGCGCCAGCCGAGATTGCCGTGCCCGCCACCTGTGGCAGCGCCGGCCCGCAGCGCATTGCCTGCCTAAGCAGCGAAACGGTGGAAGTGCTGCATGCCTTGGGCCAAGCGCACCGCATCGCCGGCATTACCGCCTTTGCCCGCCATCCGGCCGGGGTAACCAAACTGCACCCGATCATCAGCGGCTTTTCGACCGCCAAGGCCGAAAAGATCTTTGCCGTGCAGCCCGATCTGGTGCTGGCGTATTCCGGCCTGCAGGGCGAAATTGTGAAAGAGTGCATTCAGGCTGGGCTGGAAGTGCATTTTTTCAATCAGCGCAGCATCGCCGGTATTTTGGGCATGATTGCCACGCTGGGCCGGCTGCTCGATTGCCAGCCACAGGCGCAAGCGCTGATTGCTGAGCTGAACTCGACGCTCGCCGCCGCCCGCGCGCAGGCCGCGACCTTGCCGCGCCGACCGCGGGTGTATTTCGAAGAATGGCATAGCCCGCTGTATAGTGGCATCCGCTGGGTCTCCGAGCTGATCGAGATCGCTGGCGGCGAAGATATTTTTGCTGCTCGCTCGAGCGCGGTGGCCGCGAAAGATCGCACGGTGAGCGCCGACGAAGTCATCGCCGCCGCGCCCGAACTGATGATCGCCAGCTGGTGTGGCCAGCCGCTAGACCCGGCGCAAGTGTATGCGCGAGCGGGCTGGGCGGCCGTGCCGGCGCTGGCGCGCCAACAAGTACACGAAATAGCCAGCCACGATCTGCTGGTGCCCGGTATTACCGCGATTACGCGCGGCTTGCCGCAATTACAAACCCTGATTACCGCTGTTGCCCTGGAGCCTGCTGCATGAGCCAAGACACTACCCGCGAAGCGCGCCACGCCGCGCGCATGGCCCGTAAAAAAGCCATTATCGATGCGCATATTGCCGAAGCCAATCTCGACACCGGCATTCTGATTTTGCTCACCGGCAATGGCAAAGGTAAATCATCCTCAGCCTTTGGTATGGTGGCGCGCGCAATTGGCCACGGCATGAAAGTGGGCGTGGTGCAATTTATTAAAAACCGCACCGACACCGGCGAAGAAGCCTTTTTGGGCAAGCATTGCGATTGGCATGTGATGGGTGATGGCTTTACCTGGGAAACCCAAAATTTTGCCGCCGACCGAGCCCGCTCCGAAGAAGCCTGGGCGCTGGCCGCGCAAATGCTGAACGACCCAAGCTACGACGTGGTGGTGCTTGATGAGCTGACTTATTGCCTCTCGTATGGCTATCTGGATAAAGGCAAGGTGATTCGCGATCTGGAATCGCGCCCCGAGATGCAACACGTGGTGGTGACCGGCCGCGCCGCAGTGGCCGAACTACGCGAGATTGCCGATACCATTACCGAGCTGCAAGACGAAAAGCATGCGTATCGCGCCGGGATCAAAGCGCAGAAAGGTCTGGAATGGTAAACCCACTGGGGGTATGGCTAGTTATGCCTTGCCCGCACTATCGTCAGGAGCGCCCATGACTGCCCAAACCCCGGCCGGTGGCCAGAAAAACAACCCGCAGCACGGTATTACGCTGGAAACCATGCTCAACGATCTGGTGGCCTATTACGGCTGGAAAGAGCTGGCGCGGCGGATCCCGATTCAGTGCTTTTACAATGAGCCCTCGATCAAATCCAGCCTGAAATTTCTGCGCCGCACGCCGTGGGCGCGCGCGCAAGTAGAGGCGCTCGATCTGGCCCTGCGTAGCCAAGATGATGGCCGCGCATGAGTGATAATCTGCCCGCGCTACTGGCGCGCACGCTGCATGAGGAAATCCCGCTCACCCGCGAGATTGGCCTGAGTGTCAGCAGCGCCAGCCAGCAGTGCATCGAGCTTTCTGCGCCGCTGGCGCCCAATATCAATCACAAATGCACGGCATTCGGCGGCAGCCTGTATGCGGTGGCGGTATTGGCCGGTTGGAGCATGGTGTTTGCCCGTCTGTACGCCGCCGGCCTGCACGCGCACATCGTGATCCAGGATGCGCAGATTGAATACCTGCTGCCGGTGGTTGAAACCATCAAGGCGCGCTGCGAATTGAACAGCGATGCCGAGTTTGAGCGCTGCCTCAAGCTGTTTCAGCGCAAAGGGCGCGGGCGGATTGAACTCGCGGTGCAGATTGTCACCGCGCAGGGTGTAGCGGTGCGCTTTCGCGGGAATTATGTAATCCATGACTAAATCACAAGGTACGCTGCTATGAGTGCCGCTGTATTACTGATCGCCGCGCCTTCATCGGGCTCAGGCAAAACCACCATCACTGCGGGCTTGGCGTGGCTGTATCGCCGGCAGGGCAAGCGCGTGAAGGTGTTCAAATGCGGGCCGGATTTTCTTGACCCATTGCTGCTGGGGTTTGCCAGCGGATCGCCGGTGGATAATCTGGATTTGTGGCTGGTGGGTGAGGATTTGTGCCGCCAGATGCTGGCCGAAGCTGCGCGTGATTACGATGTGGTGTTGATCGAGTCGGTGATGGGCCTGTTTGATGGCGAGCCGAGCACCGCTGATCTGGCAGTGAAATTTGGCTTGCCGGTGCTGGCGGTGATTGATGCCGGCGCGATGGCGCAAACTTTTGGCGCGTTGGCGTTTGGCTTGGCGCATTACCGCGCTGATTTGCCGTTTTATGGGGTGCTGGCCAATAAAGTGGCCGGTGAGCGGCATGCGCAAATGTTGCAAGAAGCCTGCCCGGCGGCGCAGTGGCAAGGCTGGGTGGGGCGGGGCGAGCCTTTGCCCGAGCGGCATCTGGGCATTGTGCAGCCGCATGAAGTGGCCGATTTGCCGGCGCGGCTGGATCAGCTGGCCGAGATGCTGGCCAGCCAGCCGATTGCCCAGTTACCCGCGCCGACTGCATTGAGCGCACCGGCGGCCGCGCCCATCCCGCCCCTGCTGGCGGGGCGGCGGATTGCGGTGGCGCAGGATGCGGCCTTTTGCTTTATTTATCCGGCCAATCTGGCCTGCCTGCGTGCGCTGGGTGCCGAGGTGGTGACGTTCTCGCCGCTGGCGCACGAGGCTTTGCCCGCGTGTGATGCCGTGTGGCTGCCGGGCGGGTATCCCGAGTTGCATGCGCCGGCGCTGGCCGCGCATCCCAGCATCGCGGCGGATTTAGCGGCGCATCTGGCAGCGGGCCGGCCGATCTGGGCCGAGTGTGGCGGGATGCTGGCGCTGGCCGAAGCGCTGACGCTGAGCGATGGGAAAGTGCAACCAATGTGGGGGCTGCTGCCAGCGCAAGGGCAGATGCAAACGCGGCTGGCGGCGCTGGGCGCGCAGCAGATCGATCTGGGGGCAGGCGCGCTGCGCGGGCACACCTTTCATTATTCCACCCTGCAAACCACACTCACCCCCGAGGGGTATGCTACGCCATGCCGCTTAGGATCTAGCGGTGAGGCGGTATACCGGCATGGGTATTTGCGGGCAAGTTATTTGCATGTCTGGTTTGCCGCTAATCCGGTGGCCACGGCCGCATTGTTTGGAGCACAAGTATGAGTTTGCAACGCCACCTGCGTGATTGGGTATTGGGCCTGAGCCTGAGTGCATGGGCGCTGGCCAGCACGGCGGCCCCGCTGACGGTGAAAGATGATCTGGGCACCAGCATTACCTTGGCGCAGCCGGCCAAGCGCATTATCAGCCTGGCCCCGCATGTGACTGAAGATTTGTTCGCGATTGGCGCTGGCAAGCTGATTGTGGGCGCGGTGAGCTATAGCGATTACCCGCCCGAAGCCAATCAGATTGAGCGCATTGGCGGTTACAACGGTTTTGATCTGGAGCGCATCCGCGCTTTGCAGCCCGATCTGATCGTGGGCTGGGCCACTGGCAACCCCGAGCGGCATCTGGCGCAGGTAAAGGCGCTGGGCGTGCCGGTGTTTCTGACCTTTTCGAAAAAACTGGGCGATGTGCCCACGGTGCTGGAGCGCTTGGGCGTGCTGACCGGTCAGCAGGCGGGCGCGGCGCAAGCGGCCAAACGCTATCGCGATCAGCTGGCCGAGCTGCAAAAAACCTATGCCGGTCGCAAGCCGGTGCGGGTGTTTTACCAGATCTGGGATCGCCCGCTCATGACCATCAACAACACACAGATTATCTCCGATGCCATGCGCATTTGTGGCGCGGTGAATGTGTTTGGCCACTTGCCGGATTTAACCCCGAAAGTCGATGTAGAAGCCGTGCTGGCCGCCAACCCCGATGCCATTATGACCAGTGGCGAGCCGGGCATGAAAACCGATTGGCTGGCGCCGTGGCAGCAGTGGAAAAACCTGAAAGCCACACAAAACAAACAGTTTTACGTCTTGCCTAAAGACAGCGTGAACCGCATGGGGCCACGGCTGGTGGATGGCACCCGGGCCATGTGTGAGGCGGTGGATAAGGTGCGCCGGCAATGAGTCGCGCGGCGGCTCCCGCGCGGCTGACGCCGCGGCGTGTTATCAGTACTTTGAGCGTGTTGCTATTGCTATTGGCGCTGGCCGTGGCGGCCAGCCTGTGTTTTGGTAGCACTAATTACCGCCCGTGGCAGCTGTGGGGCGGGGGAGCGGAAGCCGCTTTGGCGCGCGATGTGGTGCTGGCGCTCCGCCTGCCGCGCACGCTGGCGGCGATTGGCGTGGGCGGGCTGCTGGCGCTGGCCGGCACCTTGCAGCAGGTGCTGCTGCGCAATCCGCTGGCTGATCCGTATATCCTGGGTACTTCCGGCGGAGCCAGTGTGGGCGCGCTGTTGGCGCTATTACTGGGGGTGGGTATCTGGGGCGTAAATCTGGCTGCCGGCGCAGGGGCTTTGCTGACCATCGTGGTGGTGTTTTTGCTGGCCGGGCGCGATCAATCCAGCACCCAGACACGTTTGCTACTCACCGGCGTGGCGTTGGCGGCGTTTTGTGGTGCGCTGTCGTCCTTGCTGCTGAGCATGGCGCCCGATGGCCTGTTGCGCGGCATGATTTTCTGGCTGATGGGCGATCTGGCCGGCGCGGCCTGGCTGCCAGCACTGGTGATGCTGGGGCTGATGTTGCTGCTGCTGTGGCCGCTGGCGCGTGAGCTGAACATCATGGGCATGAGCTCGCAAGCCGCGTTTTCGCTGGGACTGAATCACACCATGTTGCGCTGGATATTGTATTTCGCCGCGGCGCTGGCCTGTGCACTGGCGGTGACCACCGCCGGCATGATCGGCTTTGTGGGTTTGATTGTGCCGCATGCCTTGCGGCTGGTGATTGGGCAGGATTTACGCTTGCTGCTGCCGGCGGCGGCGCTGGCCGGTGGCGTGGTGCTGCTGCTGGCCGATATGCTGGCGCGTACATTATTGGCGCCACAGCAATTGCCGGTCGGGGTGGTGATGGCGCTGCTGGGGGTGCCGGTGTTTTTATGGTTGCTGGCCCAGCGCGCGGGCGGGGGGCGGGCATGACCGCAGCGTTAATGCAGGTACAACAGCTGAGCTTGCAACAAGGCTCGCGCGAGCTGGTGCGCGATTTGCAGCTCACCATCCAGCCGGGTGAAGCCTGGATTGTGCTGGGGGAAAACGGCTGTGGCAAAAGTACTTTGCTGGCCACCCTGGCTGGCTGGCGCGCCCCGGCTGCGGGCGAAGTTCAGCTCGCCGCGGCGGGCGGACTGTTGCCCTTGTGCCGAGTGCCGCCGGCCGAGCGCGCCCGGCTGATCGCCTGGCAAACCCAGCAGGACGAATGCCCGTTTCCACTCTCGGTGCTGGAAAAGACCCTTACCGGCCGCCACCCGCACCTGAGCCGCTGGGCTTGGGAGGGCGCGGCCGATCTGGCGCTGGCTGAAGCGCAGCTGGCACGGCTGGATTTGCAGGGCTTTGGCGAGCGCGACTTGGCCAGCCTGTCGGGCGGTGAGCGCCGGCGGGTGGCGCTGGCCACGGCCTTAACCCAGCAAGCGCCGCTGCTGTTACTGGACGAACCGCTCTCGCAGCTGGATGTGCGCCATCAGCAACAAGCCTTGCAGGTGCTGCGTGCCGAGCGCGCGGCAGGCCGTAGCCTGCTGGTGGTGAGCCATGACCCTAATCACGCTGCCCAATTTGCCACCCACGCCTTGCTGCTGTTTGGCGATGGGCGCTGGCAGGCGGGGGTATGTGATCGGGTGCTCAATACCCAAAGCCTTAGCGAGCTATACCATCACCCTGTATCTGAGCTTAGCCAGCAGGGAACGCGCTGGTTTGTACCGCAGGCGCCGGCCTAAGCCGGCGGCCGGGTCGGGCCCGGCGGTGGGCTTCATTTTTGGTGATTGAGGCACGTTGCTGAGCGTGTTGCCCGTGACTGTGCATCGGCAGTCGCGGCGCGCTGCCGTGCTTGTGTTTTGCTGATTTTATCCTTACATTTTTCTGTGTTATTCAGCTGCCAGAGGAAAGGATATGCCCAGCACTCGCCGACGTCGCAAAATCGCCCTGGCCTGCCAGGGGGGCGGTAGCCAAACCGCTTTTACCGCTGGGGCGCTCGATGCCCTGTTTAGTGAGAATTTTCAGTCCGATTTTGAACTGGTGAGTTTATCCGGCACCTCGGGCGGGGCGATCTGTGCCGGTTTGCTCTGGTATGCCTTGCGCAAGGGCGATGCCCAGCCCAGCAAGCGCCTGCTGGATTTCTGGCTGGATAATATGGCGCAAACGGCGGCCGAGCGGCAGTTTAATGATCAGATCATCGAAACACTGCGCGCCACCAGCAAGGGCCATATGCCGCATTTCAATATGAGCCCGTCTGATCCGCTGGCCAAATGGATGATGGCGCTCAGCACGCAAAGCCTGCGCCCCGAATTCACCGATTTTGCCTTGCTGCTGCAAAAGCATTTTGATTTTGCCGAGCTGCAAGCCTGGGGGGCGCAGCCGCAGGCACCGGCGCTATTGCTGGGGGCGGCCGATATCCTGACCGGCGAGCTGCGTAAGTTTAATTCCCGCACCGAGTCGATTCAGCTGGAGCATTTTCTGGCCTCGTGCGCGGTGCCGAATATTTTCCCGGCGGTACAGCACGAAGGCCGTGCGTATTGGGATGGCCTGTTTTCGGATAACCCGCCGATCAATGAGCTAGTGCGCGCGCAATACGTCGGTGAGGGCAATATCCCGGATGAAGTTTGGGTGATCAAAATTAACCCAACCGGCTGCCGCAGTGTGCCTGAGCTGCCCGAAGCGATTGCCGATCGGCGTAATGAAATGGTGGGCAATGTGTCGCTATTTCAGCAGCTCGATACCTTAAGCTGGCTCAATGAGCTGATGCTGCGCGATGCTTTCCGCCCTGAGTTTCTGGCGCAATTTGATATCCGCCAGCCGGTGCTGATCCCGAAATGCCATCTGGCGCAGGCCACCGCACCGTACCATATTCCGTTTATTGAAATGAGCGAGGCGCTGCATGAGCTGGATTACGAAAGCAAGCTGGATCGTAATCCGGAAAACCTAACGCGCCTGATCGAAGATGGCCGGCGGCAGGCGAGCTTATTTCTGCAAGGGCGGCGGGCGGCTTTGCGCTAGGGCTGAGTTTGGGCTGAAGTCGAGTGTTGTGCCGCCGCGACTGGGCGGGCGTTTAATCCCGCCAGTTGGCCTGAATGGCGCATAACTCAGGCTCGAGGGTAAGAAACAGCGCGGCCAGCGCTGGATCAAAATGCTGGCCGGCTTGGGCGGCAATATGCGCAAGTGCGTCTTCTATAGTCCAGGCGGCTTTGTACGGGCGCACACTGGTGAGCGCATCAAAGACATCGGCAATCGCCACGATGCGCGCCGCCAGCGGGATTGCCTCCCCAGCCAAACCCTGCGGATAGCCCTGACCATCCCAGCGTTCATGGTGGCTCAGGGCTATTGTGCGGGCAATTTGCAGCAAGGTTGAGCGATCTTCGCCGATGATGCGCGCGCCAATCTCGGCATGGGTTTGCATGATTTGCCATTCGGCGGGATCGAGTTTGGCGGGTTTGCGCAAAATCGCATCGGGAATCCCGATTTTGCCAATGTCATGCATGGGGGCGGCATGCAATAATTCTTCGGCCCAATGCGCGCTTTGCCCAGCGGCCAGTGCCAGCTTTTGTGCGTAGTGGCTCATGCGGATCACGTGCATGCCGGTTTCATTGTCTTTGAACTCGGCCGCGCGCCCGAGCCGGCGAATGATTTCCAGCCGGGTGTTGCGCAGCTCATCCGCGCGCACCAGCGATAAATGCGTTTTTACTCGCGCGAGCACGATGGGCGGACTGACCGGTTTGGTGATGTAGTCAACCGCGCCGGCCGCAAAGCCTTCGGCTTCGTCATTACTATCGCTCAGGGCCGTGACGAAAATCACCGGAATATTGGCCGTGGCCGGATCGGCCTTTAACCGCCGGCAGACTTCAAGCCCGGTCATGTTCGGCATCATGACATCGAGCAAGATCAGCGCTGGCGGCGCTTGGCTCACAAGTTGCAGTGCTTTTTCTCCATCGCGGGCAAACTGCAACCGGTAATGCTCTTGCAGAATATGGCGCAGCACCTGCAGATTATTGGGCTCATCATCAACCAGCAGTAGCAGGGGATTGGGCTCAGTCATGCTGTTCTCCGCTCAAAGTCTGTTGCCATTGCTGCAGGGTGGCGAGGGCCGCATCAAAATCGAACTGCCCCAGTGCGTGGTTGAGGGTTTGCCATAAGGCCGGTGGGCAATAAGCCTGCAAAGGGGCGAGGGTGTCTTCGGCCAGCTCGCCACGGGCAAACGCGGCGGCCAGCACAGACAGCGTTGCTGCTAATTCTGGGGTTGCAGGCATCGGTGTACCTGTGTTTGCTGGTGTAGCTGCGCTTGTGGGCGACAATGCGGCGCTGGCTGAGGTCAGTAGGCTGGCCCATTCAGTTTGCCAGCCACTGGGCAGGGTGCGGGTGGATTCGATTTGCTGGGCCCACTGGGTCATCGCGGTGAGCCCCAGATTGGCTGCCACCCCGCGTAGCCGGTGTGCGGTGGCGGCCAGTGCGCCAGCATCGGCAGTGTTTAGCTCGGCAGGCAAGTTTTGATATTCCTGCACAAAAGCGGCTAGATGGGTTTGCCATGCCGCCTCGCTACCCCAGCGGGCGAGAGCGCCGGCGCGGTCGATCGTTACATTGACTGCATCAATGGTGGCACCAACTTGCCCCAAGGCTAGGCTTTGAGATGGATGACTTGTCACAGAAGTTGGGCTCGTCGGCAAGCCCAAGACTCGTGCTATTTCGGCATTCAACGCCGCGTGCTCAACGGGCTTGGAGGCAAAGCCGACCATGCCGGCAGCTTCGGCGTCCGCGCGGTCTTGCGAGAGTACGCTGGCGGTGAGTGCGATGACGGGTGGTGCTGGCCGGCCTTGTGCGGCGGCCCAGCGCAAAATGTGCCGCGTAGCCTGCAAGCCATCGATCTGCGGCATCTGCACATCCATCAGTACCACATCAAATTCACCCTGCTCAAAGGCCTGAATGGCCGCCGCGCCGCCCTGTGCCAGCGTGACCTGATGCCCGTCTTGCTGGAGTAAGAGCTGCATTAGCTCCAAGTTTTGCGCCACATCATCCGCGACCAGGAGGCGTAATGGCGGGAGCACAATTGTTGTACCCTGGGCGACTTCCTCGGCCCTGTTGGCTGCGCGCAAAGGTAGCTGTAGCGTAAAGCAGCTACCCACACCTTCGCTACTGCTGACGCTGATGGTGCCGCCCATCAGTTCTGCCAGTTGGCGGGCGATGGTTGTGCCGAGGCCAGTGCCACCGAAGCGGCGCGCCATCGACACATCGGCCTGGGTAAAGGGCGCGAAAATGGTTTCGAGCCGATCCGGGGCGATACCAATGCCGGTATCACTGATCTGGCAGCGCAGCTGTGTTTGATCGCACTCGACGCTGAGGCTAACTTGCCCGTGCTCGGTAAATTTCACGGCATTGCCGAGCAAATTGGTCAGGATTTGTCGCAGCCGCAGCGCATCGCCGCGAATCGCCGCGGGGCAATCGGGCGCATAGTGCAAGGTGAGTGCCAAGCCTTTTTGCTGGGCTTGCAGGGCGAAGGTGCTGATCAGTTGCTCGCACAACTGGCGCAGTGAGAAATCGGCTTCTTCCAGCTCAATAGCGCCACGTTCGAGTTTGGCGGTATCCAGAATATCGTTCAAGAGCCCCAGCAGCGCGCGGGCAGATTGGCGCACGATGTCGAGGTGGCGTGCCTGCTGGGCATCCAGGGGCGTGTGCTGCAAGAGTTCGGTAAAACCCAAAATGGCGTTCATCGGCGTGCGGATTTCATGGCTCATATTGGCCAGAAACATACCCTTGGCGGCGGCGGCTTGTTCGGCACGATCGCGCGCTTCGGTCAGTGCCTGCTCCATTTTTTTGCGCTCGGCCAGATCATGCGCCAACTTCACCACTTTCCAAGGCTGGCCGTCCAGATCCAGAATCGGGTTGTAGACGGATTGAATCCAGATTTCTTGCCCGGCGCGGCCACGTCGGCGGTATTCGCCGCTTTGAAATTCACCCTGCTGCAACCGTTGCCAGAAGGCTTGATACTCGGGGCTGTCGCGCTCCTCGGTAAAGCACAGCAGGCTATGGTGCTGGCCAATGAGCTCGGCTGCGCTATAGCCAGTGAGGCTGAGGAAGTTGTCATTGACGGCGAGGATTGTGCCGGTCAGGTCAAATTCAACCACGCTGAGCGCGCGTGAAATGGCATGCACAATGCCTTCGTGTTCTGCTGCGCGGATTTTGCTCTCGGTGATATCCAGCAGTACGCCATCGATCCACTGCGCCTGGCCTTGCTCGTCGTATACCACGCCGGCGCTTTCCGATACCCAGCGCTCGCCACCACCCCGATACAGAATGCGGTATTCCACCACATAGGATTGCTGGGCGCTGATGGCGGCATCAATGCAGGCGCGCACTCGCGCCAGATCGTCCGGGTGGATGATGCTGACGGTGCTAAGGCTGCCATCCAGAAACATTTCGGCCGGCCAGCCGCTGAGTTGTGTCATGCCTTGGCTGATAAACAGTTTGGTCCAGTCAAAATCAACCTTGCTGCGAAAGGCTACGCCGGGCATATTGGCGATCAGGGTACGGTATTGTTGTTCGCTTGATTGTAGGGCTTTGGCAATCCGGACACGCTCGCTGATATCGGTGATAAAGCCAACAAACATCGGCTCGCCGGCCATCTGGGTGCGGCCCACGGCCAGCCGGATCGGAAACACCGAGCCATCGCGGCGCTGGGCATAAACTTCTCGCCCTTGGCCAATGATGCGGGCGTCCCCGGTTTGCAGGTAATGCAATAGATAACCATCATGCTCGGAGCGGTAAGGTTCGGGCATCAGCCGGTTGATGTTTTGCCCGATTAACTCGGCAGCTGGCCAGCCAAATTGCTGCTCGGCCGCCTGATTAAGCGCGCGGATCAGGCCGTGTTGATCGATGGTAATGATGCCATCAACGGCGGTATCGACGATGGCTCGCATTTGCGCTTCATTATTTTGCATCTGCCGCAACAGCTGGCGGTAGCGCAAAAGGGCATTGCCGGCCAGTACAAACACGCTAGCCGTGATGGTAAAGAGTGCGATGCTGATGGCGAGATAGGTGTTGGCACCCATCGTGGGGGTATAGGCCGGATCAGCGCTTCCTACAAAGCGTGCCGCGGCCATACCCGTATAGTGCATACCAGTAATCGCGCAGCCCATCACGATGCCACCAAGCAAAATCGACTGCAAGGCGCTAAAGCGGCCGCGGCGGAGTAGACCAAAGCGGATCCAGAGGGCCAGCATAGCCAGCACCACCGCCACCACAATGGAGGCCGCAAACCACCATGGGTCGTAGCGCAGCAAAGGGCTCATCCGCATGGCGCCCATGCCGGCATAATGCATTGCACCAATCCCACTGCCGACCAATACCCCGCCGATCACGAGTTGCCAGCGGTTAATGTCTCGCTGCCACAGCAGATTCAGTGTTACCCAGGAGGCCAATACGGCGGGCAGCATCGATAGCAAGGTGAGGCCATAGTCGTAGCTGATGGTGGTGCAGAGCGAAAACGCTAGCATGCCAATAAAATGCATCGACCAGATGCCCACGCCTAAGGCAAATGAGCCAGTGAGAAAAGCCACCTGCCGTAAGGCCCGTGTGTGGGCGAGTCGCGCCATGCCAGCCACCTGCAAGGCCATGGCTGAGCTCAGAATGGCAATGACAAAAGACAAGGCCACCAGATCGTAGCGATAGCTGCCATAGAGCAGTAGCTGGCTAGGTATATCGGCGGCGAGAAAAAAGTCTCTGAGCATGGCGCCTTGTGCTATTGAGGCGGTAAAGCCTCAGTATAGGCGGCGCTTGGGCTTGGGCACAGCAAGTAAAGGTCAAGAAAAAAGCCACCCGCAGGTGGCTTGCTTGAGGTGAGCTGTGTTTAGACCGCAGCTTCCATTTTCGGGCTGCGGCCCATGAGATCAGCAATAATGTCGCTGACCTGCGCTTGCTTGAACAAAACTTGGCACACTGACTTTGTGATCGGCATATCGATGCCCAGCTCGTTGGCTTGGCGCAATACTTCGCGGGCAGTGGGCACACCTTCGGCGACATGGCCGAGATTTTTCAGTACGCCATCCAGATCAAGCCCCTGTGCTAGCAGCAGGCCAACCCGGCGATTGCGGGATAGATCACCGGTCGCAGTGAGCATCAAATCACCGATCCCGGCCAGACCCATCATGGTTTCGGGCTTGCCGCCCAAAGCGACGCAGAAGCGCGCCATCTCGGCTAAGCCGCGAGTCAGCAGCGCCGCGCGAGCATTCAGGCCCAGATTCAGGCCATCGGCCACCCCGGCGGCGATCGCCATAACGTTTTTAACAGCGGCGCCGATTTCTACGCCCACCAAGTCATCGGAGGCGTAGAGACGCAGTACATTGGTATTTAGATCGTTCACCACTTGCTGGGCAAACGCCGCATCACTCGCGGCAATAGTCACTGCCGCGGGTAGGCCTTTGGCGACTTCCTGCGCAAAGCTGGGGCCAGAGAGCATGCCGCGCGGAATGTGATCGGGCATCTCTTGCTCGGCGACTTGATGCGGCAGCAGCATAGTGCCAGCTTCCAAGCCTTTGCACGCCCACAAGACGGGTGCGGTATTGCCAAGTTCGGCCAGTGCTTTCAAGGTGCTACGCAGGCCAGACATCGGCGTTACAATCAAAACTAAGCCCGCATCGCAGATGGCTTCCGCCATGGATGCGGTGACTTGCAGTTGCGCGGGGAAGGGCGCATCCGGCAGGTAGCGTGGGTTGCAGGCTTCGTTGCGCATGGTTGCAACTTGTTCAGCTTCACGCGACCACAGCGTAACCGATTGGCGGTCGGCAAAACGGATCGCTAGGGCGGTGCCCCAAGCGCCAGCGCCAAGAACGGCAAGTTTCAAGGGTTGATCTCCTGCAGATGGGCTATACGCCCCAAACTTCTTCGATACGGATGTAGCCGGTGTGGCCATCACGATGTTTGACTTTCAGCCAGCCGGTGCCGGTGTTATCCAGCAGTTGCAATAGTACATTGCGTTCGGCTTTGAAGAGGGTGGTGGCTTGTGGCTGCGGCGCTACGCGAATCTCTGCCAGTTTGCTCACTTGCACATAACGAGTGCTACTGGCGTCGGTTTTGGCAAGCCAAGCCAGCGTGCCATCCCGATCCCGTACCCGTAGCCAATTGCCTTGTTCGGCGATGAGTTCGAGCGGAATATTGGCACTCAAAACAAAGCGTTTCGTGCTGTTTTCGTTTGGCGCTTCATACAGAATAACGCCATGACGCGCGCTGGAACGGTATTCCAGTGCATGAACACTACCGGCCGCCAAGGCCAGTAGTGCACCCACGTGCAAATAATATGCAGCGCGATTAATGAGTGGTTTGCTCATTGGCTTCTTGTGCGGCAGCTTGTTGACGCTGTTGCAGGTAGATCGCTTCGAAGTTGATCGGTTGCAGAATCAGCGGAGGGAAGCCCGCACGCGTTGTCAGATCTGATACGGCTTCGCGCAGGTACGGGAACAGAATACTTGGGCAACCGATGCCCAGCAGCGGATCCAGTTCTTGCTCAGGTACGTTTTCAATCTGGAACAGACCAGCTTGGGTTACTTCTACCAGAAATACGGTGCGATCTTCCACTTTGGCCGTGGCAGTAACGGTCAGGCCCGCCTCGTAAAAGCCATTGTCGAAGCTTTTAGCTTGGTTGCGGAACTGGATATTGAATTCAGGCTGCGCTTGTTCCATGAAAGAATTTGGCGCGTTTGGCGATTCGAGCGAAATGTCGGTTACGTACAGTTTTTGTACGGCGAAAATCGGTTGTTGTACTTCTTGGTTTTCTTCGCTCATGGTCCATCCCTTTGAGTCGTGATATTTAAACAAGTATTCGCTGCATACTATCAGCAATTGATAGCGTAATTCAGCGCGCAGGAATCATCGCATAGTTGTTCGCCTGATGCCATGATCTCTGCGGTGATTTGGTATCCAGATGACGCTTATTGTTCACCTTGCAGCAAGGGGATTAATTTGCCAGCGTGATCCAGGGCTGCCAAGTCGTCAAAACCACCTACATGATAATCATCAATGTAAATTTGCGGCACCGTACGGCGCCGGGTTCGTGCCATCATGGCTTCACGTTGTGCAGGGTCGAGGTCCACGCGGATTTTTTCCAGATTATCGACACCGCGTTCTTTAAGTAGGCGTTCTGCCCGATCGCAATAGGGGCAGTAGCCGGTGCTATACATGATTACTTTGGCCATTAGCTTGCTATCCTTGTGCAAAGCCAGTGAATTTTGTGCTGACTTTGCTCTTGTTGAGTACATCTTTCTAGATGTGGCGCCAAAGCGGAAATGCAAGTCTTAAGTTTCTGGTCGCAAAAGTTGCCTGGTATAGGTTTATGAAAATCAATCGCTTATCGACTTGTTGGCGCTTTTTCGTTGGGTTGGTGTTGACGTGTTTCCGATGGGTGGGTATAGTTCG
>NZ_JTLG01000045.1:0-16343 GCF_000799095.1 Chitinibacter sp. ZOR0017
TTCGGCTTCGGCTTCGGCTTCGGCTTCGGCTTCGGCTTCGGCTTCGGCTTCAGCTTCGGCAAATGCTGACGCCACCTCAGTTTCAAACGCCAGAGCTGCAGGTGCAGTATCGGCCGCAATTTCTTCGCCATCGAGCGAGAGTTCGGCGCCACTTGCCTGCAATTCGCTCAACCGCGCTACCAAGCCTGGTGCGGTCGGTGGCACTTGCTGGTTGAAAATCATGCCCAGCATGATATCGAGGGTGTTTACGGCATCGGCAAACAGATCTTTATGCTCACCGGCTTCGGCACCCAGATTTTGCAGGCCATGCTCAACGGCGTAGGCTAGCTCCCCCTGTGGGCGGAAGCCCGCCGTCGAGGCGATACCGCCCAAGGTATGGGCGGCCAGAATAAACTGTGGTTCGGTTTGATTGGTTTCCGCCAGCACGGCCACGCCATGCTGCAAGGCTGCGAGGTGTTTTTTGGCCTCATCGCAGAAGATGCCAAACAACACAGGCGACACAGCCACCCCGCCAATCTGGATGTCGGTATTTTCTTCGCTGAGCGCGGGCTCCTCGAGTGTTACTTCAGCCACCGGCGCAGGCGCTTCATCCTCACCCGCTTCAGCCATACTCCGCAGGGTATTGGCCTCCAGCTCAATCGCGCTGCTCTCTACCGAGACATGCCCCTCTTTTTGCAACTGTTGTACCCAGTTACCAAAAGCGGTGTGGGTCAGTTCCAGCAAGGCCAAGAGGCGTGGCGTGACTGGTTTTTCCAGCTGTAGCCATTTGTTCATCACCTGTTCAATCGACCAGGCCACTTCACCCAGCTGGAACAGTCCAACCATGCGGCCACTGCCCTTCAGGGTGTGGAAACTACGACGAATGGTGGTGATGGCTTCGTGCTGCTGTGGATCGGTGCGCAGCACGTCAATATTCTGCTCAATGGCCGCCAGCACTTCGACCGCCTCTTCGAGATAGACCTCCAGGAGTTCGGCGTCCATCGCCGCTTCAGAGACTGGCAGTGGTTTATTTTCAAGCACCGGCTCTGGCGCTTTCACTGCGACTGGCGCCTCAACAATACCCTGCACTTCCGGCTCGGCTTCCAGCGCCGCCAACGGGGCTTCTTCGATCAGAGCGGGCTGATCCTGCTCGCCTTGCAAGCGATGCAGCATCGGCAGTAGTTGATTCTCTTCATCCCGTTTTTGTGCAAGATCATCAACATAGAAACCCAATGCCGACAGCGCCTCAGCAAGCTCTTCGAGTTTGCTTTGCTCTGGCAGCTCTTCAGCTTCCATATAGCTGGTGATCCGCAACAGACATTGATGGCATAGCTCAACCGCCTGCGGGCGATCCAGCATCATCAGTGCGCCTTGCACCTGATGCAGCATTGGCTCGATTTGCTCAAGCTGGTGGCGCTGCGCCGGGTCGCGGAAGAATGCATCCAGGATTTCTTCGATGCTTTGCAGATTGCTGCGAATCTCATTCGACAGCTGACCCAGCAACATCCGCTCCTGAGCTTCGCGGCTCACTTCATCCAGCTGCGGTAATTCGTGGCTAGCCGCCGGGTCTTGCAAGCGTGCGAGCAGGGCATGAACTTGCTCGCTGAAATCTTCGGCCTGACTTGGGTAAATCAGCAGCGCATTTTCGGCCAGCAAGAGCCCGGTGGCGATTTCCAGCGCCAAGGTGTCGGCCGCTTGCGGGCTATCGCTTGCCGTTAGCAAACCTTGCAACAACCCTGCAAAGCCATCAATTTGCAGCGCTTCGCTCTTGGCCAACACTTGGCGCAAATGATGCTGCACTTGGCTGCGTTTTTCTTGATTACCGCTGGCCACCCGCGCCCACAGATCTTTAGCTTGGCCCAATTCGTCGCGCAAACTGCGCGCGAGCTGTTGCCCAGCAACGCTTTCGGCCGAGATGACGTCCTGCTCATTCGGTAGCATGGCCGCCAATTCAAACTGCTGCGCAAGACCTTTTGCCAGCGCGCTATCGGTATCGAGCTGGACCAGTACATACAGCAAATCACGGAATAAGCGCTCGGCCACCTTGCTTGAGCCATCGGCCAAACGCCGAATTTGCAAATTCAAGCGCAGCAGGAGCTGCTTAGGCTCGAGATCCAGCCCGGCGCGGTTAGTACCTAGGCCATCAATTACCGCCGCCGCGGTCCACCAGAAAGCACGCGGAATGCTTGAAGATTGCGCTTTGGCCAGCTCCGCCAAAGCGGCGGCCATCACTGGAGTAACCTGATTTTGCCCTTTCAGCCAGCGCAGCAGGCCGCTCTCATAGCGTTTGCGCTGCTCGCGGATCAGCGCGGTGAGCGCTTCGGCCGCCAGCGGATTGCTGGGCAAGCCCACGGGCAAATCCAGCATCAGTTGCGGGAAAAACAATTCCGCCCCTGAAGCACTGCCTTTGCGCAACTGTGCCAGCAGCCGGAAGGTGGGCAGCAGGCTCAGTGGAATATTCGGCATGCCAGCCATCAGCCGTTGCAGATACTGATTGATATCGGCCAGGCCTTGCTCAATGGTGGGTAAGCTTTCGGCGGTGAGATCGCCGCGCTCAAGGGCAAAAATCACCTGCTCAATTTCTTCGCAGAATCGCGCCACCCCAGTCAGCTCAACCAGCTCTAGCGCACCATAGGCTTGGTGCAAATAACTAGCGGCATGTTTGAGATGGGAAGCATCGGATTTATCCTTGAATTGCTGTAAGGATTGCCGGGCCTGAGCCAGCGTATTCTCGATTTCTGCGTTCACCCACAGCAACGAGCTTTTATCGAATTCAGTATGCATGCTCATGGCAGAATCCCATGAAAGAAGGGTTGAACCAACGGTTCAACCCTGTCAGATCAGAAAAAAATCAAGACAGCTTGAAGCCGGCCACCGAAGACTTCAGCTCAGAGGCCAGACCAGTCAGCTCACCAACCGCTTCAGCCGACTGTTTGGTACCTTGGGTGGTTTGTTCAGTAATGGCCAAAATGTCACGCATGGTGTCGGTTACTTTGGCCGCCAGTGCAGTTTGACCCTCTGTTTCGTGGGCAATCGATTCAATCAGACGAGCCAGTTCACGTGATACGCGACCGATCTCTGCCAGCGCCGTACCGGCAGAGTCAGATAGTTTCGCCCCTTCCACTACCCCTTGCGTCGACACTTCCATCGCCGCTACCGCATCGTGGGTATCGGCCTGAATTGTTTTCACAATCGCGCCGATCTGTTTCGTTGCTTCACCAGAGCGCTCCGCCAGTCGCTGAACCTCTTCGGCTACCACCGAGAAACCACGGCCAGCTTCACCAGCGGCGGCAGCCTGAATCGCTGCATTCAAAGCCAGTACGTTGGTCTGTTCGGTAATGTCGGAGATCAACTCTACGATCTCACCAATCTCTTGCGACGATTCGCCCAGACGTTTAATCCGTTTTGCAGTTTCCTGAATCTGCTCGCGAATCTCGTTCATCCCTTTAATTTGGTTATTTACCGCATCCGCACCCTGCTCTGCGGCTTGCAGCGAGGTTTGGGCTACATCTGCCGATTGGGCGGCGGTGGATGATACGTCCTGAATCGACTGTACGATCTGCTCAACGTTGCGGTTAGTGGTTTCAATCTCGCGCGACTGACGCTCAGCGGCTTGCAGCAGCTGCTCAGAAATTTGCTGCGCCTGTGCAGTCGAAGAATTTACCTTGTCCGTCGCACGGTTAATCCCCGTAATCAGTGTCCGCAGCTCTTCAATTGTAAAGTTAATCGAGTCAGCAATCGCACCGGTCAGGTCCTCGGTCACCGAAGCACGAATCGTCAGATCACCATCGGCCAAGTCACCCATTTCATTCAGCAAGCGCAAAATCGCGTCCTGATTTTTGCGGTTCTCTGCCTCGGAGGCCAAACGACGTTTTACCGACTCTTGGTTGAATACCCGCACCAGCAACAGCAATGAGCCCAAAGCCAAACCAATCAGCACCAGCTCCAAGGCACCCACAATGAAACCACCGGTTTTATTGTCATACTGGGTTGCCAGCTCGGCAGTATCGGTCAGCAGCTTATCCGAATCGCGCACAATCGCCTGATTAGCCAAGCGAGTATTCACCAGGGGCTGCATATTGGTTGAGAACGAAGCCACCACCACTTCAAAGTCTTTAAACAAACTTTGAATCTGCTCGATTTTCTCGGCCAGCGCGGTGGTTTCTACCGCACGAATTTGCAGCTCTTGATTGCCTTCGGCAAAGCCTTTCAGGATTTCTTTGAACGTCGATACGTCTTTACCCAAAAGGAACACCACCTCAGGGTTGATCAGCTCAGAGGCCAGCATCGCATTGGCGTTTTTCGACATCCGCTGCGACAACATCGACAGCTGATTGGCGTAATCCAGTTCCCGCGCGTTTGCACCGCCATCGGCCAGCATCGAAGTCAGCTGCTGGGTTTGCTCGAGCAGCTTGGCATCATTGACATTAATACCATCCACACTCTTACCAATGGTAATCAGCTGGGGTTTTTGCTTCAGAATAGTATCTACCGTTGGCCGGCTTGGATTAGGGCGGTAAGACGCATTCCAAGTTTCGGTAATCTTGCCGATCAGCTCAGAGCCAGAAACTTGAAACAGATTCCAAGAGCCTTGGGCATCGGTCAGTTCGGTCAAGTTGGCATCGAACTTGGTATAGGCGTCTTGCAAAATGCCAAACGCTTCTTCATTACCTTGCACCGCCTGATTGGAAGCCCGTGCCAAACGCTGCGAAAGCATCTGCATTTCCGTCGCAATCGCCTGGTGGTTGGCATTGGTTTCCGCTGAGCGGAAAGACAAAAATGCAGTCAGCGCAAACAGCAGCAAACTGAGCACCATCACCAGCAGCAAGATGGCCATCTGTTGCCGTGATGGCAGATGCCCGATCAGCGGCAGCGGCTTAGCCAGCTGTGAAGTATCACCTTCCGGCAGGCGGATTTTGTCCAAGATCCACGTTGTTCTCGACGGATCGAACGATTGCTTTTTCGGCTCGGCCTTTCCTGCCTGATCGCTACCCGAAAAGAGCCCCTTGATTTTATCCACCACTCCCATTGCTGCCTCCCAAACCACACCCAATAGTGATCGTTTTTATGCAATACCTGTTTGCAAAAAGCTCGGCTGTTTCGCCAGCTCTTCAATAATTAGTGTTTTCCATTCTGCCCCTGCCGCATCGCGATACCGATCACCCAGCCAAGGTGGCGCATCGGCCTCCGCAGGCTCAGCGCTAAAATCGGCCAAGTGTTTCAAGCCCAGCATTTTATTGACCAGAATTGCCGCATGCGGCAAATGCCGAGGCTGCAACATCACCAGCCGCGACATATTGTTAAACCCGGGGTGGCTCAAACCCAGAAACGCGGGCAGGTCGGTGACGCTGACCAAATTCCCGCGCACATTGGCGATGCCCTTAAACCAAGGATGAGCCAGCGGCACGCCCGCGACCAAGGGCAGCGGCATCACTTCAGCGACGTCACCTAAATCCACCAGCCAGTTTTCCGTACCGATCTGAATACCCAAGCGCGCATCGACCTGAGCCACTGCGGCGGCAGATTGCAAGCGGTCCATTACCCCTTGCTGGTACTCTCGCAAACTAATCCGTTTTGCCATGCTGAGCCCTACCGAGAATTACAGACTGGCAATTTTGCTAAGCAACTCTTGCGAATCCACAGGTTTTACTACGTACTCAACCGCGCCCTGGCGCTTCGCCCAGACCATATCGGTTTCTTGATTTTTCGAGGTACACATAATGATGGGGATATGCTTAGTCGCTTCATCGCGGCTGATGGTGCGGGTAGCCTGAAAGCCATTCATACCCGGCATCACCACATCCATCAGAATCAAATCAGGCATCAGGTCTTTGGTCTTGGCAACGGCTTCTTCACCCGATTCCAAAGTCATAATCTGAAAACCGTTTTTCGTTAGCAATTCACCCAAGAAATGACGTTCGGTTGGAGAATCATCAACGATCAGGATTTTTTTGATGGCCATTTCGGTTTATCCACAAAGTAAATTCAATCAACAAATTAGGCTAAGCCAGCGTGTGAGCGCACCGCAGTCAACAGGCTGTCTTTGGTAAATGGTTTGGTGAGGTATTCGTCAGAGCCAACCATGCGCCCACGCGCACGGTCAAACAAGCCATCCTTAGAAGACAGCATCACCACTGGGGTTGACTTAAAGCGCGGGTTCTTTTTGATCAAAGCGCAGGTCTGATAACCATCCAGACGCGGCATCATAACATCGACAAAAATGACATGTGGATGATGATCGGCAATTTTGGCCAAGGCATCAAACCCATCTTCAGCCAAGATCACTTCACATCCGGCCTGCCCTAGGAAGATCTCGGCACTGCGGCGGATGGTGTTGCTATCATCAATCACCATCACTTTAACACCCGCTAAACTCGACATCTCAACCTCCCCGATTCCATTGCCGCGCGCGGCACACGGCTGACACTGCAACGATAGCACAGGCGCTTTAAAGCGCGTGTTATCTAGTTGATTTTCTATTAAGGCTAAAATCTTATGCTGGCGGGAAGGATTTAGACAAGGCTAATACAGAAAGCGTAGAAAAAAAGAAACCCCAGCCGAAATTATCCTTGACTGGGGCCACATAGATGCTCCAAACGGAGCCCCGCTCAGGGAGGAAAAGCGGGAGGTGCAGGGGCGCACCTAGAGTTCAAAATAGCCGGACTGACTCATTAAGCAAGGAAATTTATTCCCCGTCCATCGGCTCTTCATCCTGCTCGACTGCCATCGCAGCCGCAAACCAAGCCCCCACCACTTGCTCGACTTCATCAACACCCTGTTTTTTCAAACTGGAAAACAGCTGCACCGTGATATGCGGGTAATCGGCGAATTCTTTTTTTACCATGCGCAGCGCTTGGGTTTTCTCTTGGTTATTGAGCTTATCAGCCTTGGTCAGCACACAATGAATCGGTTTGCCGGTTGGCATAAAGAAATCGAGCATCAACCGATCCAGCTCGGTCAGCGGGCGGCGGCTATCCATAATCAGCACGAGGCCAATCAGATTCGGGCGGGTTTCGAGGTATTTACCCAAAAGTCCCTGCCAATGCAGGCGGATTTTTTCAGGCACAGCGGCATAACCATAGCCGGGCAAGTCCACCAGTCGCCGCAACTGGCCAAAATCGAAGTAATTGATATGCTGAGTACGACCTGGTGTTTTTGAAACATATGCAAGCCTAGTGTGATTGGCCAGCGTATTGATTGCACTGGATTTACCAGCATTAGAACGACCAGCAAAGGCCACTTCTAGCCCGTCGGGTGGAAGTGCTTTTAAATCATTGACGGTAGTGAGAAAAGTAAGGCCTTGAAATAGGGACATCTGAAAGCGCCATAGTGGTTTGTATCGGGGTCTTGCTATAGAATACCAGCATTTGATAGACCATCGTCGGCAACAACCGGACAAAAGTCCACCCAAAGCACCGACAAATACGCACAATTACGGGAGCGGATTTATGCGCAGCACGACTGTAGCAATCAAGCTAGCAGCACTTTTGATGATGGCGCCGGCAGTTTTCGCCGCCGGCAGCAAAGGCGACCCCAGCAAGGGCAAAGTGATCGTCGATCAAGTTTGTGCCGCCTGTCACGGCGTTGATGGCAACAGTGTCGCAAGTGCAAACCCGCGTCTGGCTGGCCAGCACCCAGAATACATTGTGAAGCAGCTGCATGAATTCAAGACCCAAAAGCGTAAAAATGCCGTGATGTTGGGTATGGCTACCCCGCTGTCAGATGCCGACATGGCCAATGTGGCCGCTTATTTCAGCCAGCAAAAGCCGAAAGCTCAAGGCGCTTCAAATAAAGAGTTGATCGAAGCCGGTAAGAAAATCTACCGCGGCGGCGTTGCCAGCAAAAACGTACCTGCCTGTATGGCCTGTCACGGCCCAGCAGGTTCAGGTATTCCTGGCCAATACCCACGCCTGAGCGGCCAACATGCAGCTTACACTGCGGCCCAGCTGACTGCATTCCGTGTTGGCGAGCGCAACAACAACCAGCCGATGAGCGAAATCGCCGCCAAATTGTCTGATCAAGAGATCAAAGCGGTTTCTGAGTACATTCAGGCACTTCATTAATCATTCGCGCAGGAACTTGCGGTTCCTGTTGCTTACCAAGAGGGGTCAAGGTCAGCACGACCTCTGCCCCTTTTTTAGTTTATGACCCAAGCTTCCCGCCATTTGCCCTTCCGCCGCGCCTTGTTTGACCTGCTGTCATCCATGCGCTTTGCCATCAGCCTGCTCACCATTCTGGCCATTGCCTCCATCATCGGCACCGTTTTAAAACAGAACGAGCCCTATGTGAATTACCGGGTGGAATTTGGTGAGTTCTGGTTCAGCATTTTCCAGCCTTTGGGGCTGTTTGATGTTTACCACGCCAGCTGGTTTCTGGTTATTCTGACCTTCCTCGTGGTATCGACCAGTTTATGCATCTGGCGTCACTGGCCGGGCGTTGTGCGCGACTTCAAAGGCTATCGCGAAAAAGCCAGCTTAAATTCGCTGCGCCTCATAAGCCATCACGCGGAACAAGCTAAGCGCCTAGAAACCAGCGCCGTTGAAAGTTATCTGCAACGCGAAGGTTATCGCTACAAAATCCGTCACGAGGGCGACACCACCCTGCTGGCGGCTAAAAAAGGCAGCTGGCAAAAACTGGGCTATCTTTTTGCCCACTTGGCGATTGTGGTGATTTGTATTGGCGGCCTGATGGATGGCAATTTGCCATTAAAACTACTGGAAACCTTTGGCCTGAAAGCCCCGGAAACGCGGGATATTCCACAAAGCCAGATTCCAGCCATCAGCCGGCTCGAGAGTAATAATCTGTCTTTCCGTGGCAATGTCACCTTAAGCGAAGGGAGCAGTGCTTCAGTCGTGTTTCTGAATGCCGGCAATGGCTATTTTGTGCAAGAGCTGCCCTTTGCACTCAAGCTCAAGAAATTCCATATCGAGCATTACTCCACCGGGATGCCCAAGCTATTTGCCAGCGATATTGATGTGCTGGATCTACAAAGTGGCAAGGTCATCCAAAGCGGCACGGTGAAAGTGAATCACCCGCTGATCGTTGATGGGGTAGCCATCTATCAGGCCAGTTTTGGCGATGGCGGCTCGGGCCTGGAATTTATGCAGTGGGATCTGGCCAGCGGCAAAACCAGCCCACTCAATACTCGCTCGCAAACCAATCAAGCCCTCACTTTAGCTGGCCGCCAATATCAACTGGAAGTCGGCGATCTGCGCCCGTTCAACATCGAAGATCTTGGCAAACCCGCCGAAGGCAGCACTTCGGCCGTCGCGGTGGATAAACTGCAAGAGCGGCTCGCCAGCGCGCAAGCCGTCACCAGCAGCAAAAATCTGCGCAACCTTGGCCCTATGGTGCAATTCAAATTGCGCGATGACACCGGCCAAGCGGTGGAATATCAAAATTATATGGCTCCGTTTTTTGAAAATGGCGCCAGCTACTTTATGACGGGTATACGCCGGGAAGTATCAGCACCATTTAGCTTCGTGCGTATACCCCTCGATAGCGACAACCAGATCGCCAGCTTTATCCGCCTGCGCCAAACCTTGCTGGATCCAAGCCTGCATGCCGAGATCGCTCGCCGCACCGCGGCCAAAGCCCAAGCGGGTGGAGGCGTGTCGGCACAAAGCCAAGCTCAGTTTGCCGAAGTCACCCAAACGGTACTCAGCCAATTTGCGCAAGGCGGCCTGCCAGCGATTGATCGCTTCTTGGCCGAGAAAGTCCCTGATGACAAACGCCAAGCCGTGGCACAAACATATCTAAAAGTACTGCAGGGCGCGGTGATTGATGCCATGGATGTGGCCACCGGCCGCGCGGGCCTGCCACAGTTGCCGATGAATGAAGCCAATTATCGCTTTCTGATGGATAGCTTGGTAGCCACCAGCCAGCTGTTTGATTACGGCAGCCCAATCATCCTGCAACTGAATGGCTTTAACGAGGTCAAAGCCAGCGGCTTCCAGCTCACCCGCTCACCCGGCAAGAACGTGGTGTATCTGGGTTCGCTGCTGCTGATTCTGGGCGTATTCTGCATGTTCTACATCCGGGAAAACCGGCTGTGGGTGCATCTGAGCGAGCAAGGCACCTTGCTGGCGATGAGCAGCAATCGCAAAACCCCGGATCTGGATCGCGAATTTGCCCGCCACCAGCAACAACTGCTGGGGCAGAAACCTACCGAGCAAGAGTCTGACGCATGAATGCACTTACCCCCGCCCGCAATTGGGCCGACTATGGTTACGCGGCACTGATTGTGCTGGCTGGCTGCCTGACTTGGCAGCTCTATCACAGCTATCTGGATTACTACGAGCAAGGCATTTTGCTGGGCTCGGCCGCCGGCCTGATCTGGCTGGGCTGGTTCTGGAAACCTATGCGCTGGTACTTCCCGCTCACCGCCTTGCTGGCACTGGCGGCCATTGGCTTGTATCAGGGCGAGCTTGCCCGTGGGCAGAGCGCTTTCTGGCTCAAGTACATCCTGTCTAGCCAATCGGCGGTGATGTGGATGTGCGTGCTGTTTTTCCTGGCGATGTTTGTTTACTGGCTGGGCCTTTTTAAACGCTCGGCCACTGCGCTGCGGGTTGCCACTGGCCTAACCTGGGCCGCCGCCGTCATGGCCATGACCTCCAAGCTGGTGCGCTGGTATGAAAGCTATCTGATCGGTGCCGACATTGGCCATATCCCGGTCTCGAATCTTTACGAAGTATTTATTCTGTTCTGTCTGATCACCGCGCTGATGTATCTGTATTACGAGGCGAAATTTCAGGCTCGCTCCATGGGCGCGTTTGTATTGCCGATTATCTGTGCAGCCGTCGCCTTTATCATCTGGTATACCTTTGATCGGCAGGCGCATGAAATTCAGCCACTGATTCCGGCACTGCAATCGTGGTGGATGAAGATCCACGTACCAGCGAACTTTGTTGGCTATGGTGCGTTTGCGATTGCCGCCATGTTGGGCATTGCCTGGCTGTTGGCCAGCCCGAAAGCCATCCAGCCCGCCACCCGCAAAGGCCTGCTGCTGGGCTCGCTGGCCGTGTTTGCACTCACGCTGCTTGCCCACCTGAACGCCGCCAGCCTCGCTAGCGATCCAAATAACCTCACCGGCGTTGGCTTTGCGGCGAAATTTGGCTATAGCATTGCCGGCCTGCTACTGGTTGCCGCCAATCGTGGCCGCCTGCAACATGTCTTCCCTAAGCCCGACATGCTGGAAGAAGTGTCATACCAGGCCATTGCCGTCGGCTTTCTGTTCTTCACTATCGCCACCGTACTAGGTGCAATGTGGGCAGCAGATGCCTGGGGCGGCTACTGGAGCTGGGATCCGAAAGAAACCTGGGCGCTGATCGTGTGGCTGAATTACGCCACCTGGCTGCATATCCGGCTGGTGAAAGGCTGGCGCGGTGAAGTGCTGGCTTGGTGGTCGGTGGTCGGGCTGTTTATTACCACTTTTGCCTTTATTGGCGTGAATATGTTCCTCTCCGGCCTGCACTCCTACGGCGGGCTGTAAACCAAAACTATTTGACGCCAACAGGCCACCCACGGGTGGCCTGTTTCCATTTTGCAACAATCGTTTGAAACTGCCAGCCAGCCAAAAGCGCCAGCAAATCAGCGCAAAAGCCTTGTTAATACAGGCTTTGCATCATCATTTGCTTATTCTTGCGCCGCCGCAACATACCCCGGTAACATTTCCACACACCCACGGGTGCAAGGTCGGCGATAACATGTTCGCTCGCTATGCTGCTACGCCACAAAAAGGCATGTTTACACCATGGATAACAACACGCTATTCATCCGCACGGAACTCGGTAACCACGAGCTGCAAAACCGCTCGGCCGGCTTCCCGATCAAGCAGCGTCAACTGCTGTTTCTGATTGATGGCCAGAACCGGATCGCTGATCTGGCCGCTTTTAGCCCAAATCTGGAAGAGCTCAAACTCCGGCTGGTTAAGCTGATGGAGCTGGGCCTGATCGTTGAAGAAGGCGCGCGCCAGCCACCTGAGCGCTTGCCCAGCATCTTCGATCCAACGGTACAACCAACCATCCCGCCACCAGGCTCAACCCCGCTCAAAGGCCTGCCCAGCGCCAAAGCGCTGCAGAATGTGCGCCGGATCATCAGCATGACCGACCAGACCTATCTGGGCGGCAAGCTGGAATTTATGCTGCAGGATGTATTTGATGTGATGAGCACACCGGAAGAGCTGCAGTTTTGTATTGACCGCTGGCAACGCACCATGCGCGATGCCGGCCTCAACGACATGGCCGATTCGTATATGTGGCAGGTGCGCAGCGCGCTGAGCGATTAACGTTTAGCGACGCGGCGTCATGATCGCCGCCAAGAGTTGTGCTTCCAGCAGCGCCCAATCGGGCGCTGTTGTGCTTTCTACGATCACCTCAAAGCGACTATCGCGGCGGTAGGCACTAGGCGCGGCCCCCACCATCCCTTCCACCCAGTCAAAGCAATACCAGTCACGCTCGGTCTGAAACACCCCCTTGGCCCGGCTCAAGCCCACCAGCCCAAGGTTATCGGGGTCTTGCAGTGCTTCAAACAAGCCCGCCACCTGAGCACTGGCAAACCAAGTATCAGGCGAGAAGATCCAGCCGCAGCTGTGCGAGCCAAGGCTGGATTGCGTTTTACGCACCGGCCACACCAGAGGCTGCTCGCAGGCATCCGCAGCCGGAGCTGCCTTGCGGCGCGGTAGCAAACGATGCCCCTGCGGCGCTGCCACGGGCTCTGCTGGCCAGCGCTCGGGGTGCAACTCCAGATCCAGCAAATCAGCCGCAAAAACGCCCTGCCGCGCTCGCTGCACAGCCAGTTTGGGCGGAAACTGCGCGGCCGCCATCTGCTCGGCCGCCGTGATTTGCGCCTCATCGGCCAGATCACATTTATTCAGCACCAGCACATCGGCCAATTGCAGCTGATCGCGCCAGGTTTCGTGCGTGGTATAGCGGCTATCGGCCAGATGCCGCGGATCAAGCAAGGTGACAATCGCGCGCAATTCAAAAGCGCTAGCGAGCATTGGGTCGCGCAATAAATCCACAATACCCGCAGGGTGTCCCAGCCCGGAAGGCTCGATTAATAAGCGCTGCGGACGAATACCCCTGGCTAACTTGGTGAGTGTGACCCGCAGCTGCGGGCTGGTGGTACAGCAAATGCAGCCGCCCGGCACTTCCGCCACCTGCAAGCCCTCACCCGCCGCCGACAGGCTCGCGCCATCAATCCCCACCTCGCCAAATTCGTTCACCACAATGGCCCAGTATTCATCGGCCGGTTTATTCGCCAGCAAATGCATGAGGGCGGTGGTTTTACCCACCCCGAGAAAACCGGTAACGATATTGACAGGGATTGGGGCAGCGGTAGTGGGCATGGCAGGCTCGGTGTTTATTCGGATTTCGGGGCCGGTTTGTGTTCGCGCTTCTTGCTTTCATCGGTATGCAAGAGGCTCATCGCCTGGCCACTTTGCCCGGCCAACAGCTTAGGCAACACGCTCAAGGCCTTGATCACGGCCTTATCGATTTCTTCCTGCTCTTCGCGCCGCGGCGGTTTAAGCACAAAATTAGCCACTTCGGCCTTATTGCCCGGATGCCCGATGCCTAAGCGCAGGCGCCAGTAATTGGGCGTGCCCAGATGCGCCTGAATATCGCGCAGACCATTGTGCCCGCCGTGGCCGCCGCCTTGCTTGAGCTTGGCGAGGCCAGGCGCCAGATCCAGCTCATCGTGCACGACCAAGATCTCGTCAGGCAGAATTTTATAAAACTGCGCCAGCGCCACCACCGCCAGACCACTGCGGTTCATATAGGTTTGCGGCTGTAATAGCCAAACATCATGGCCAGCCAGATTCACCCGCCCCACTTGGCCGTGAAACTTGCTGTCCTGCCGCAGCATAATCTTGCCGTCGCGGGCTAACTCATCCACCAGCCAGAAGCCCGCATTGTGACGGGTGGCCGCGTATTCGGCGCCCGGGTTGCCCAACCCTACGATTAATTTTATTGTCATATCCAGCTCAATCAATAGCCTGCCAAACGTTCAGACGAATCATACCGCACCTACATTCGCCCACCCTACACATGCTAATTGAGTCCATATTCCATAATTTCTTCATCAGCACTGAGCACCTGCACGGAGTGCCACCCCTGCGAGCGGTAAAAACCATAAGCTCTTAATCTGGGATCTGGCACAGCGCTGAGCCAGATTCTTGGCACACCGTGCGCCTGCAGAGTGGCTACCGCTTGCTCAAGCAATTGACGACCAATACCCAAGCCTTCGTATTCCGGTGCAACGGCCAATACCAACATTTCGCCAGAGCGAATATCAACAGCGCAAAAGCCAGCGTAATTTTCGTTGAGTTCGCACAACCAGCCGACATGCCAGCCTCGCTCTAGCGCAACAGCTGCACTGTCTAGCGTAATGCCTAAAGCTTCGAGCTGCGACAAACTAAGCGGGTTTTCCCGCGTTCGGCTGCGCAGAGTAAAAAGATGCGGCAAGTCATCGGCTTGTGTTTTTCTAATCAGCATGCTTTTTGCCAAAGTGATATGAAAAAACCCCGCCAAAGCGGGGTTTCTCGTTAGGCACTACCGAGGTGCGAAAGCTTAGCCTTTCGCGCCGTTCAGCAGAGAAACCGCCAGGTCTGCACCGCGCAGCAGTGAAACCAGTTGTACGCCTTCTGGCAGAACCAGATCTGACAAGTGTACAGACAGGTTGCCTACAGCCAGGTTGGCTTGGTCAACAGTGATGTACTCTGGCAGTTTAGAAGCAGCACAACGAACCATAACTTCTTTCAGTACGTTGCTGATGCTACCGCCTTGCAGTTTAACGCCTTGGCAAGTATCGCCATTCACGAAGTGCAGAGGTACTTTCAGCTCAACAACGGTGTCGCTGTTTACGCGCTGGAAGTCAACGTGCAGTACTTGCTGTTTGAACGGGTGGTATTGCACCGCGCGCAGCAGAACTTGCTGAGCCGCTGCGCCGTCAACTGACAGGTTGATCAGGGCAGTGTGGAATTTCTCGTCTTGCAGCGTGTAGTACATGCTGTTGTGATCGAGGGCGATAGCTTGAGGCTCGCCTGCACCGTAAACGATGGCTGGCAGTTGGCCAGCTTTACGCAGGCGGCGGCTCGCACCAGTACCCTGCAGTTCACGGGCTTTAGCTTGAATTTCGAAAGTCATTTTTAAAACTCCAGTTTGGATAACAACATACGCCCCCCGCGACCAGAGAAGCATATGATTCAGAGGGTATATCCTCAGAATGCTTTTACTACAAAGCCTGCAGGGCAATACCTACAGGCTGTATAAATCAATTAATCAACGAACAGGCTAGACACCGACTCTTCGTTGTTGATGCGGCGCATGGTTTCCGCCAAGAGGCCCGCAATCGAAACAACGCGTACACGGCCGCTGGCTTGCGCTTCTTCCGACACCGGAATGGTGTCAGTCACTACGACTTCATCCAGCGCCGACTGCAAGATGCGCTCTACTGCGGCGCCCGAGAATACCGGGTGAGTAGCGTAAGCCATGACCTTTTTCGCGCCGAATTTTTTCAGCGCTTCAGCGGCTTTACACAGGGTATTGGCGGTATCGATCATGTCGTCGATGATGATACAGGTGCGATCTTTCACATCACCGATGATGTGCATCACTTCGGCCACATTGGCTTTCGGGCGACGCTTGTCGATGATGGCCATATCCACACCCAGCTGTTTCGCCATCGCCCGCGCACGCAATACGCCGCCCACGTCAGGAGAAACAATCATCAGGTCTTCATGGTTTTTCGCGCGGATATCGGCCAGCAATACTGGCGTGGAATAAATATTATCCACCGGGATATCGAAGAAGCCTTGGATCTGGTCAGCGTGCACATCGACCGTCAACACGCGATCAACGCCGGCCACTTGCAGCATATTGGCTACGACTTTCGCCGAAATCGGCACCCGGGCTGAGCGCGGACGACGATCCTGGCGGGCATAACCGAAATAAGGAATAGCGGCGGTAATCCGGCCGGCCGAAGCACGTTTCAGCGCATCCACCATCAACATCATTTCCATGATGTTGTCGTTGGTCGGCACACAAGTGGATTGCAATACAAATACGTCACGACCACGGACGTTTTCCAGCAACTCCACCGTCACTTCTCCATCCGAGAAACGGCCAACAGTGGCGCGCCCCAGAGAGATGTCCAGGTGATTCACTACACGCTCAGCAAGCCGTGGGTTGGCATTGCCGGTAAAAACCATGAGGCTGTCGTAAGCCATTTTCGATTCCTGAAAAACGAAAAGCGTGTAACCGGTGATTACACGCTTTTCTTTTTATAGGTGGCAGGGGAAGAAGGATTCGAACCTTCGCATGCCGGAATCAAAATCCGGTGCCTTAACCAACTTGGCGACTCCC
>NZ_JTLG01000045.1:16353-45758 GCF_000799095.1 Chitinibacter sp. ZOR0017
ACGAATTTGCCCCTGACTTAGTCAGTCGCAAAATCGAGTAACTGGTGCTGACTTATTGAAGAGCAGGTAAACCCGGTCATCCCTTCAAGAAGGCAGGATATTACTGCATCCGCCTGATTTTGTGAAGCGTTTTTTTGCGCACTTTGCCGCGAAAACGCTGCAAACACACAACTGCCCGACCCCGTCATTCTAGCGGGCGCAAACTGATTGAGCCAGTCTAACTGCGCGCCAATCAGGGGGAATTTTGCCACCGCAACGGCTTGCAAATCGTTGTGCAATTGCATCCAGTCGAGTTCACCGGCCAGAAGCGCCGCCTTCACCGAGGCCGTATTCCGCGACAAATCAGGGGCGCCGAAAATCGCGGGAGTGGGAACATGCACGGCTG
This sequence comes from Chitinibacter sp. ZOR0017, assembly GCF_000799095.1. Classification (NCBI taxonomy): domain Bacteria; kingdom Pseudomonadati; phylum Pseudomonadota; class Betaproteobacteria; order Neisseriales; family Chitinibacteraceae; genus Chitinibacter; species Chitinibacter sp. ZOR0017. Next base: position 16,739 of record NZ_JTLG01000045.1, read on the forward strand.
GGTGCAGCACCACGAATTGCTGCTCGGGCACCGCTATCGGCGTCATAATTTCGCCAATGCCTTCTACCAGCGCCGTGCGCCCAAACAGAAAAAACGGTACATCAGCGCCCAGCTGCACGCCCAGCGCCATTAATGCCGCGCGGGATAAATTCAGCTGCCAGAGCCGATTGAGCGCCAGCAACACCGTGGCCGCATCGGAGCTGCCGCCGCCCATGCCACCGCCCATCGGCAGCACTTTATCCACCCGCAGATCCACCCCTAACTGACAACCCGTGTGTTGCTGTAACAGGCGCGCCGCCCGCACGGTGAGATCACTCTCGGCCGGCACCCCCGGCAGTGGGTTGTGATGCACCACAGCCGCATCGTTCCGCACGCGCAGCCAGATCGTGTCTTGCCGATCAACCAGCTGAAAAATCGACTCCAGCAAATGATAACCATCGGCGCGACGGCCAGTGACATGCAAAAACAGGTTTAACTTGGCAGGGGCCGGATAGGCCTGAAAGCCCGCCGCATCAACGACGGGAAGATAAGAAGCTGTGCTCATGGTTGTGCGGCGACGCTCGCCTGCTGCCATTCGTTAATCAAAACGCGGATTTTAATCGCATCCTGCGCGCTGTCGAGCCGTTGCAACTCGATCCGATAGGGCCATTGGCCGCCCCGGTAATCGCTAGGGCTAATCCGCCAGCCCGCCTGCACGAGAGTGTCGCCCTCGCGGCTAAATGCTGCCGTGGGTGCTGGCAAGCCACGCAACCACCAGCGCATCCCACTAACTGGCAACTGTACGCCGGTTAATTCCAGCAATAATGCTTCAGGGTCGCGAGCCGTGCGGCGCTCGGTGCCGCGGTCAAGCTCAGCCTCGACCACCACATCACGCTCATAGCGCAGACGCAACTCGGCCAAGGTATTACCCAAGGGCGTATTCAGCGCCAGCGTGTCACGCTCGGCGCTGGCCTGCCAGACAAACTGCACGGTATCCGCCCGCTCTGCCTGGCGAATATTCACCCGCCCACTGGCGGCAAAGCCTAGCGCTGGCGGCGCCAGCGGCGTCGAACTACAGGCTGCCAAGCACAACGCCAGCAGCGCCAATCCCAGTCCTTTCATCCGCTCAAAGCCCCAGGCGCTGGCGAGTTTCTAGCGCAACCTCATCATCCGGCTGGCGCGCCAGCGCTTCATCCAGCAGCGCTTTGGCGCGCACGGTATCGCCTTGCTGCGCCAGCACTTCGGCCAGGTGGGCGGCGACTTCAGCATCCGGCATCTGCCGGTAGGCGCGCTCTAATAATTGCTGCGCCTCGGCCACCTTACCCTGCTTAAAGCGCAACCAGCCCAGCGAATCCAGAATCACCGGATTATCCGGCTGCATCGCAATAGCTTGCCCTAGGTAGGTATCTGCCTCAACGAGACGATCAGTGCGGCTCGCCAGGATATACCCCAGAGCATTGAGGCCATTCACGCTATTGGGCTGCTGGCGCAGAAATTCGCGCAAATCCGCTTCTGCCCCGGCGTAATCGCCAGCCAGATCACGATACAGCGAGCGATCATAAAATAGCTCGGCCTCATCGGGCTGCGCCGCAACGGCTTTATCCAGCGCGGCCAGTGCTTTATTCAGTTGCCGGCGCTCGCGCCAGACCTGCGCCTCGATCTGCGCTTTGCTGGCCTGCTCTTTCGCGGTGGCGACCGGTAGCGCTGCCAGCGCCTGATCGGCCTTGGCCTGTTGGCCGAGCTTGGCATACAGCCGCGGCAAGCGTGGCTGCAGCAAGGCTTGCTTATCGGCGCCCGCTTTCAAATACCAATCCACCGCATCTTGATATTGGTGTTGCTGCTCGGCCACCTGACCCAGATACGGAGCCAGCTGGCTGGTGGCCGCGGGGTTGAGCGTGACCGCGCGCAGCAGGCTGCGCTGTGCCTTGGCCACTTCATTGAGTTGCATGGCCACCAAACCATGGCCGATCAGCGCTTCGAGCTGATCCGGGTTTTTCGCCAGCACCTGCTCGTAGGCGCTCAGGGCCGGCACCAATTCGCCACTATCTGCCGCCAAGCGCGCTTGCGCGAGCACCACGCCCAGCGATTGCGGATTATTTTTTGCAGCCTGCGCCAGTAGTTGGGCTGAGGCTTGCGGGTCTTTGCCTTCCAGTAGCTGCACTTTATACAGCACCGCTGGCTCCCAATCTGGCCTCTGCTTCAAGGCCAGATTCAGCTCGGCCAGCGCCGGGTCGATTTGCTTAGCGCCACCATAGCCAACCGCGCGCGCAAAATGCGCCTCGGGTAGATTATCGTAGCGCGCGGTCAGCTCCAGCGTGAGATCGAGTACGGCTTGGCGATCCACTTCTTTGGGCCACAGCTGATGCATTTGCAGGAAAAAGGGCGCCACTTCGCTGGGCTTGGCCGCAAACATCGCTTGCAGATGCGGCTTGGCTTCAATCAGCCGGCCACTACGTAGTAATAAGCTCACCATCAGCTGCCGTGCCGCGAGCACCTCGGGGGCAGCGGCAATCCAGATTTCGGTCGCTTCTTGCGCCAACACCAATTGCCCCGACGCAACGGCAAGCTGGGCCGCTCGCTGCGCCACGCGTGGGTCTTTGGATTTGCGCGCCAGATCCACCCAGGCTTCGGCGGCGAGGCCAAATTGACCTCGTTGCGCTGCGATATCACCCACCAGGAAGCGCAACATCAGCTCATCGCTCATTTCCAGCTTGGGTAGCTGCGCTTCGCTGTATTGGGGCAGCGCATCGGCATCATTATCGGCGGCAGCCGGCGTCGGGCTGGGGGTGGCCGCTGGCGGCAAGGTACTGGCGCAGCCACCTAGCCATAAACTCAGGGAAACCAAGACAGCACGAAGGGGGAAAGTCATGAATGCTCCAACAGTGAGCGGCGACAAACGGAATGTCGATATTAGGTAAACTAGGCGGCAAAGTCCAACAGCAGGCCCTGCCCCATGCCCGAACTCCCCGAAGTAGAAACCACCCGCCGCGGAATTGAGCATCATCTTTTACAGCAAACCATTGCTGACATCATAGTGCGCAACCCGCGGCTACGCTGGCCTGTACCGGCCGAGCTGGCGCAGATTTTGCCCGGGCAAACCATTTTATCGGTGCGCCGGCGTGCCAAATATTTACTACTCGAAGTAGAGCGCGGCACCGTGCTCATTCACCTCGGCATGTCGGGCAATCTGCGGGTTTTAACCGAGAACTATCCGGCCGAAAAACACGACCATATCGATCTGGTGCTCGCCAATGGCCATTTGCTGCGCTATCGCGACCCTCGGCGTTTTGGTGCCTGGCTGTGGCTAACCGGCGACCCGCTGCTGCACCCGCAGCTCGCGGCACTCGGCCCCGAGCCATTAAGCGCGGCGTTTGATGCCACTTATCTGGTCGGCCAACTTGCCAATAAGCGCACCCCGATCAAACCCAATTTGATGGATAACCACATCGTGGTCGGCGTCGGCAATATTTATGCCTCCGAATCACTGTTTCGCGCCCGCATCAACCCGCAGCGCCCGTCCAACAGCCTGACCGCAGCCGAAATTAGTCGCCTAGTAAATGAGATCAAGCACACACTTACCGAGGCGATTACTGCTGGCGGCAGCACTTTAAGGGATTATGTGGATACCGATGGCAAGGCCGGATACTTCATGATTAATAGTTATGTCTATGGCCGCGCGGGCCAGCCTTGCCGGGTGTGTAGTACTGCAATTACAACAATCCGGCAGGCGCAGAGGGCGACTTTCTATTGTCCGCGCTGCCAAGATTGACAAGCGCCAGAGGGCGCGGCATAAACAGAGAATAATTAAGGCAAGCTGCCAGATGCGCCCGGCGCACAAGGGGACAAAATGAGCACCGATTATCTGCACCAGGAAGAAGTCGCGGCCAACGATCATCTGATCGCCAATTTTCAGGCCTATAGCCAATGGCGCGGCACGCTGACGCATTCGATTGCCCAGCTGTCCCGCTGGCTGAGCGATCAAGACCTGAATGACACGCAAACCACGCTGCGCATTCAGGCCATGATTGAGCGGCTGAAAGAAGACAAACTCAACATCGCCTTCGTGGCCGAGTTTTCTCGCGGCAAATCCGAGCTGATTAATGCGATCTTCTTTGCCCATTATCGCAAACGGATTTTGCCATCCAGTGCAGGCCGGACCACCATGTGTCCGACCGAGCTGCTGTTTGATGCCAGCAAGCCGCCTTGCCTGCAGCTGTTGCCGATCGAAACCCGCGCCGATAATGTCACCACGGTGGAATACCGCCGCTATCAAGACGAATGGCACACCATCGCGCTGAATATCGACGATGCCGACTCGATGCAGGAAGCCTTCAAAGAAATCGGCCGCACCCAGCGCGTCAACATCGAAACCGCCAAGAAATTCGGCCTGTACGATGAAAACGACCCGGATCAGGTCATTACGGTTGACCAACGTGGTGAAGTAGAAATCCCCTGCTGGCGCCACGCGGTGATTAACTTCCCGCACCCGCTGCTGGAGCAAGGTCTGGTCATTCTCGATACCCCGGGGCTGAACGCCATCGGTACCGAGCCTGAGCTGACGCTGAACCTGCTGCCCAACGCGCACGCCATTCTGTTTATTCTGGCTGCCGATACTGGCGTCACCAAATCGGATATCGAAGTATGGCGCAACCACATTGTGCGAAACCAAAGTGGCAAACGTGGTCGCTTGGTCGTGCTGAACAAGATTGATGGCCTGTGGGACGACCTGAAAACCAGCGCCGAAATCGAGCAGGAAATCGCCAAGCAGGTTAAAACCACCGCGGATCTACTCAGCCTGCCACCGCAGCAGGTCTACCCTGTGTCAGCGCAAAAAGCGCTGGTGGCCAAAGTTCAGAACGATGACGCCCTGCTGGTGCAGTCCCGCCTCACCGCGCTGGAAAAAGCGCTTTCAGATGATTTGCTGCCCGGCAAGCAAGATATCGTGCGCGATGCCACGCAAAGCGAAGTGGAAGACGTGGTCTCTGCCGTCCGGGCGATTTTGCAAGCCCGCCAGGAAGGCGTGAGCGAACAGCTCACCGAGCTGACCGGGCTGCGCGGCAAAAACCAAGACGTCATCTTGCAGATGATGGACAAAGTACAACTGGACAAAAAACAGTTCGAGCAAGGCTTGGTGCGCTTTCAAGCGCTGCGCTCGGTCTTTACCCAGCAAACCAATAAGCTGTTTTCGCTCTTGGGCAAAGACGCACTAAAAGCTGAAATCGACCGCATTCGCGACCAGATGGAACGCAGCCTATTCTCCTTTGGCGATGGCGGCTTGTCGGCCACGATGGATAAATTCTTCATCGATGTGAATGGCTCGATTTCCAAATCTGCAGAGCAGATCGCCGAAATTCAGGCCATGATGGCCGCGATGTATAAGAAATTCAGCGAAGAACACGGCTTGGGCACCGCCACACCGCCACCGTTCTCCACCCTGAAATACCACAAAGAGTTGGCCCGCCTCGAGAAATCATTCCGCGAGCACTTCAATACCGTGGGCAATCTGCTCACCACCAGCCGTGGTCGCCTCACGCATAAATTCTTTGAGACGGTGGCCAGCCGGGTGGTGTATGTGTTTGAAGTGGCCAACCGCGACGTGGAAAACTGGCTTAAAGCCGTGATGGCACCGATGGAAACGCAGGTGCGCGAGCATCAATTGCAGCTGCGCCGCCGGCTGGAATCGATCAAACGCATCCACAAAGCGACCGACACGCTGGAAGATCGTATCCTCGAGCTGGAAGAAATCGATCGCCAGTTGGCCGAGCAAATGGGTGAGCTCAACGGCCAATTGCGAAATGTTTACACTGCGCTGCAGGCCGAAATGCAGAGCAAAGTGGCATAATCAACCCACGCATTGACCCCAACGCCGCAGCAATGCGGCGTTTTTTATGGGCGCTCGCGCCCACACGAGGAGGAACGCATGGATGATCTGCAACTGGAAATTTGCGCTGGCTCGGTCACATCGTGTCTGGCGGCACAGGAAGGCGGCGCACACCGGGTCGAATTTTGCGACAACCTACTTGAAGGTGGCACCACGCCCTCTTATGGCCAGCTGGCAGCCGCGCGCGATCGGCTCTGGATCACGCTGAATGTCATTATCCGCCCACGTGGCGGCGATTTTCTGTACAGCGATCTGGAATTTGAAGTGATGGAACGCGATGTGCTGATGTGCAAGAAGATAGGGGTGGATGGTATTGTCATCGGGCTCTTAAACGCCGATGGCTCCGTCGATATACCCCGTACTCAGCGCCTGGTTGAATTGGCCGGGCCTTTGCCGGTGACCTTCCATCGCGCCTTTGATGTTGCGCGCGATCCGCAGCAAGCGCTGGAAGACATTATCCGCTGCGGCTGCACCAAACTGCTGTCGAGTGGGCAAGCGCCCACGGCGCTGGAAGGCGCGGCATTGCTGCGCGAATTGCAGCAGCAGGCTGGCACGCGCCTGCAGGTCATGCCCGGAGCCGGCGTGCGGGCCCACAATATTGCCGAACTGGTGCGCGCCACCGGCTGCCGCGAATTTCATAGCTCCGGCCGTGCCGCCGCCGCCAGTGGCATGCAGTATTTCAACCCACAGGTCAAAATGGGCGCGCCGGGCCAAGATGAATACAGCCTAGTTGAAACCCGCGCCGAGCTGGTGCGCGAATTACTGGCCAATGCGCGCGGCGCGCTGAGCGCCGCCTAAGCCTTAAATTACGGCGATGCGGCGCCCTTCGGCGCTGCTTTGCCGGGCCAGATCGAGGATATGCATCACCTCGCGAGCTTGATGCCCGGGCACCGGATTAGGCGCCTCGCCCAGAATCGCCTGGCGGATCTGGCGGTAGTAGGCCAGATAATCGCCAGCCGGCAATGGCAATTTATCTACCAGGGTATCGTCGCCTGAGGCTTGTAGAATATCTGCCTGGCGCATATCCCTACCCCAGGTATCCTGATCTGGCCGGGCGCCGTCTTTGAGCCAGCCTTCCTGATGGTCAAGACCATTGACCTTAAATGCCGCCTGACTACCCTGCACCAAAAAGCGCGGGGTGCCGCCATGCACCAAGGTACCGGCCGAGAGCACAGCGCGCATGGTCTTGTAATGCAGCACCACGTGAAAATCATCGACCGTGAGCGCGCCTTCACGGCGCAAGCTCAAATCGGCGCTCACCGCCTCGGGGGGGCCAAATAATTGCAGCGCCTGATCCACTAGATGCGGGCCTAAGTCATACCAAAGCCCGGCGCCCGGCACATCGGCCTCGCGCCAGCGCGACCGCACCTGTGGGCGGAAACGATCAAAATGGCTGGTAAACGACACAATATGCCCCAAGCGACCCGCCCGTACGCAGGCGGCCAACGCCAGATAATCGCTATCCCAGCGGCGATTGTGAAACACCGAGAGCAAGAGCCCGGCGGCATCGGCTCGCGCCACCAGATCATCGGCTTCGCGCAAATCCAGCGTAAATGGCTTATCGATCACCACATGCTTGCCCGCCGCCAGTGCGGCGCGAGCCAGTGGGTAATGGGTTTCGTTGGGGGTGGCAATTACAATCAGATCGAGCCCCGGATGCGTAATCAGGCGATCGGGCTCGGTTTTGATCACGCAATCGGGCCAGTCGGCGATCACATCGGCGGGGCGGGAGCTGGCAATCGCCGTGAGCTGCAAACCGGGGCAACTATCAATCAGCGGCGCGTGGATCGTTTTTCCGGCATAGCCATAGCCAATCAATCCGACTTTCAATACTGCGGCATCCGTCACAGCCAACTCCTGCATCAAAACAGCCGCCACTGTATAGCGATTCAGGGCGTGTGTCAGTAAGGTGTTTACGGTGTTTTGCTGCACCGCAACCCCTCTTCAAACCCGCAATGTGATGTAGTTCAAACAAAAACAAGGCTTTAGCTTTCTTTACAATCACAAGTAATGCCAAGCAAAGCTTACATCGCGTCAGGCTTTGCGCGCCTCGGGCTCGCGCAGCATATCCACATGCTCAATGCCATCTTCATCGTAAGGCGGCGAAATCGTCACATAGCCATGCCGGCCATAAAAGCCTTGCAAGTGGGCTTGCGCGCCAATTCGATTGCCTTGCCCCGGATAACGCTGGGCGGCAAAACGCAGCCCTTCGGCGATCAGCGTGTGGCCGGCGCCAGTACCGCGCCAAGCCGGCGCCACCACCACGCGCCCCAGGGAAGGCTCGGCAAATTTCTCGCCCGGCGGCACTAGCCGCAAGCAAGCGGCCAGCTGCTCACCATCCCACCCCAGCAAATGATCGGCGCTCAGATCGAGCGCATCCAAGTCGGGGTAGGCGCAGGCCTGCTCGACCACAAACACGGCCTGACGCAGTTGCAAATAGTAATAGAGGGTTAGCGAATCGAACTCAGGCCAGCGTCGCCATTGCCATTGCAAATCCATCTCGCGCTCCGGGCAAAAGGCTTATTCTACGTGCGCGGCGCCGCTGCCGCAGCCTTAGTGTGCGCGTTGCGGGGCAGCCACCGGCAAACGCAGGATAAAGCGGGTACCCTCACCCAGCGTACTTTCCACCCGGATATCGCCACCCAGCACCGAATGCACAATGTTGTAGACAATATTCAGCCCGAGGCCCGAGCCCCCTTGCCCCAGTTTGGTGGTAAAGAAGGGCTCGAAAATCCGTGAAAGATGCTCGGCGGGGATGCCACAGCCATTGTCCGCCACCACCATTTCCAGCTCGCTAGGGCTCACTCGCCGCGCCGTCACCGTCACCTTGCCATCATCGCGGCCAGCAAAGGCGTGGTTTTCGGCATTGGCGATCAGATTATTCAGCACCTGCGCCAGTGCCCCGGGGTAGCTATCCAGCCACAATTCGGCCGGCACCTCGCTAGACAGCCGCTCAGCCGAATACAGCACGCTCATGGTTTGCATCACCTGCTGCACAGATTCGGCCAGCTCGAAGCGCCGGCGCTGATCGCTGGTTTGATCCACCGCCACCTGCTTAAAGCTACTGACTAATTGCGCCGCCTGCTGCAAATTGCGCATCAAGATCTGCAAGCCCTGCTCGGTAACCTCAACATATTCGGTGAGGGCTGCTTTGCGCAGCGTTTGCTGCGACAGCTGCTCGGCCAGCTCGCGATTTTTCTCCTGCAAGGTAGAGCCCATGGTGACCCCGACCCCAATCGGGGTATTGAGCTCATGCGCCACCCCGGCCACCAGATTGCCCAGTGCGGCCATTTTTTCTGATTCCACCAGCATGCGCTGGGTAGCTTTGAGCTGGGCGATGGTGTCTTGCAAGACGGCATTGGCCTCGACCAGCTCCCGCGTGCGCTGGGCGACGGTTTCTTCCAGATGCTCGGCATGGTGAGTGACCGCATGCAGATAGCTGGCCCGCTCGCGAGCCGTGGCTGCCACTTGGTGAAAACTATCCTGCCAGGCCCGCGGCACGGATGGCGCTTCGCTGTCAGGCGCGTTTTGCACCCGCCCCACAAAATCCACCAACCGTAGCGCCGGCCAGGCAAAAAAGTAAGAAATCGCCCACGCCGCGCACAGCAGCAAGGCTAGTAGCCCCACCATCACCAGCGAGGTGGCTTGCTGGGTGCGGGCATTGGCTTGCTGCAATTCCAGTGCTGAAAAATACACCAGCAGATGCCATTGCTTGCCCTTCACCGGCAGCCCCAGCCAATACCAGTTACCGGCCTGCTGAAAGCTGCTGTGCTTGCCAGCCACTAGGCTAGCCAGTGGGATCTGCCGTAAATCTGCCGGGAGTATATCGCCCAACTTAAGGATATCCTTGGCATTCAGCACCATACCCTCATCATCGGCCAGTACATTACCCACCGAATCAACGACCAGCGCGTGCCCGAGCAGGTTTTGCTCATGCCGCAACACATTGGCGAACATCTTGAGCGTGACATCGGTGCCCACCACCCCGGCATACTGCTGCTCGACGTACAGCGGGTGCAATAGGCTTACCATCGCGCCCTTGCCGCCCGCATCATAATACGGCGTCGTCCAGCGCATTTCGCGGTTGGGATTGCGGGTGGGCGACATCAGCTGTACCGGGCGAGTGCCACCGGCATCAAAGACCACTTTCAGCATGCTGGCGGTATCTTTGGTGCCTGTGGCCTGCCATAGCTCAGGCTCGGCGATATGCGGATAAATTGAAGAAAAATCTTCGCGTGGCGAGTAGTAATACGACCACTGAAAGAAGGGATGCGCCTGATGCGTCGCATGCATCAGCGCAAAGGCGCTCATGGCGGCCTCTACTTCCCGCGCCAACTGCGGCTGGCTAAGTGCTTGCGGAGCCACCAGCGCCTCACCCAGTCGTTCGCGCCACCAGGGTTTGAGCTTTTCGCCAATCAACGCCCCACTACCACTGCGGCGCACCCCCTGGCTGCTGAGCTCTTGCCACACAGCGGGCGACCAGCCGAGCGCGGGCTTTTGCAATACATCGGTCATTTGCTGGCCCAAGCGCTGCAAATGACTGGTGGCCACCTCGGTTAGCTGCTCGAACGACAACCGCTGCTGCTCGGCCCGCGCCTGCGTCAGCGCCAGTAGCCGCGCCTCGCCGGCGGCTTCGGTGTGTTGCTGGTAATACCACAGGCCTGCCAGCACGGGCAGCACCATCGCTAGCAAAGAGAGCACAAATTGCCGCTGCAAGCGCCGCAACGGCCGGCCGCTGGCCGGGGCAATGGCAGGAGAGGAAGGGGTATGCATGGCCAGCTCACCAGTGACGGGTCGAACAGCTCAGTTATAGACCGCCCACCTGCCGCGGCCAATAAAAAACCCGGCCAAGGCCGGGTTGGTCGCACAAGGCATCAGCTTAGCCACCGATGCGCTCGCGCCATTTCGCCACTTGCACCAATACCTGGAATGGCGCGGTGCCACCGACGTGGTTACGCGCGTCCAGCGAACCTTGCAACGTCAGCACTTGCTGCACGTCGTCTTCGATCAGCGGCGAGAAGGATTTAAGCTCAACCAAGGTCAGATCGGCCAAATCTTTTTTCTTCTCTTCGGCGTAACGCACCGCCAGCGCTACGGCTTCGTGCGCGTCACGGAATGGCAGGCCACGTTTCACCAGATAATCGGCCAGGTCGGTCGCAGTCGCAAAGCCTTGCTTGGCCGCGCGTTCCATCGCTTCAGGTTTCACAGTGATGCCGCGCATCATGTCGGCGTAAATACGCAGCGTGTCGGTCAGCGTGTCAACGGTGTCAAACAGGCCTTCTTTGTCTTCCTGATTGTCTTTGTTGTACGCCAGTGGCTGGCCTTTCATCAGCGTGAGCAAGGCGATCAAATGGCCATTTACACGGCCAGTTTTACCGCGCACCAATTCGGGCACGTCGGGGTTTTTCTTTTGCGGCATGATCGAGCTGCCGGTACAGAAACGATCAGCAATATCGATAAAGCCGTAGCGTGGGCTCATCCACAAAATCAATTCTTCTGACAGGCGCGACAAGTGCGTCATGATCAGCGCGCCAGCGGCGGTAAACTCAATCGCAAAGTCACGATCGGAAACAGCGTCGAGCGAGTTTTCGCAAATGCCTTCAAAGCCCAGCAGTTTCGCGGTGATGCTGCGATCGATCGGGAAAGTGGTCCCTGCTAGCGCAGCTGAGCCCAAAGGCATGCGGTTCACGCGTTTGCGCGCGTCGGCCAAACGCTCGGCATCACGGCCCAGCATTTCCACATAGGCGAGCATATGGTGACCAAAGGTCACGGGCTGCGCCACTTGCAAATGGGTAAAACCTGGCATGACGGTACTAGCATTTTTCTCGGCCAGATCGACCAGCGAATGCTGCAGATCACGCACCAGGCCCAAAATCAGATCAATCGCGCCGCGCAGGTACAGGCGAATGTCGGTCGCCACTTGGTCGTTGCGTGAACGGCCTGTGTGCAGGCGTTTACCGGCGTCGCCGATTTTATCGGTCAGGCGGCGCTCGATATTCATGTGCACGTCTTCCAGATCCAGGCTCCACTCGAAGCGGCCGGCGCGGATGTCATCCAGAATATCGGCCATGCCGCTTTGGATGGCGCGCAGATCTTCATCCGACAACACGCCCACCTGATTAAGCATACCGGCGTGCGCCAGTGAGCCCTGAATATCGACTTCCGCCATGCGGTTATCAAAAAAGACCGACGCGGTATAGCGTTTCACCAGCTCAGAAACGGGCTCGTTAAAACGGCCAGACCAGGTTTTATTGGCGGAATCAGACATTGCAAGGTTTCCGGAAAATAGATATGAGAAATCAGCGGCGATTATACGGGAAAATCCTGCCCCTCGCGCAGCCGGCGCAGTACGCGCCCACGCCGGCGTGGCGACACCGATACTGCCACAGGTATTAAGCTGCAAAGCAAGATAATCATGGCCTTGCCGGCAATACCCCTAGCCCTGCCGTTGCAAAATCGCCAGTTCGGCCTCGGTGAGAAAACGCCATTCACCCTCGGCCAGATCAAGATCGGCCAGCTGCAGCTCGCCAATCGCGGTACGCGTCAGCGCCGCGCAGTGATTGCCCGCGGCGGCCAGCATGCGTTTCACCTGGTGGTATTTGCCTTGTTCGAGCACGATTTCAATCTCGAACTCGCCCAGCTGGCGCGCGCTCAGCGCGGCAATTGGCGCGGGCTCGTCGATCAGTTGCACGCCTTTCAGTAGGCTTTGCACGAGCGCCTCATCCACCGGACGGGCCGTGGTGGCACGGTAGGTTTTCGGCTGATGGCGCTTGGGCGAGCTTTGCGCATGAATAAACGCGCCATCATCCGATAGCAGCAACAGCCCGGTGGTATCGTGATCCAGCCGGCCCACCGGCTGCACATCGCGCCATTCCATGTTTTCGGGAAATAAATTCAAAATCGGTGGGTGATGACTGGGCTTGCGCGAACATTCGTAGCCGCTGGGCTTATTGAGCACCAGATACACTTGCGCGCGGTATTCCCACTCTTCGTCAAACACGGTGAATTTCAGCCCTTCGGGGATGAATTCGGTTTTCCAGCTGGTCACCGTTTCGCCATTTACGGTGACTTCACCGTCTTCGATCAGCTCACGACAGCCTTTGCGCGAACCAAAGCCCTGGCTTTGCAAAATCCGGTCTAAGGAAAGTTTTTTCATACCCTGCATCCTGAATAGTCTGCCGCTATTGTAAAGCAGCCACGCGTGGCTTACGACCACGCCGATCGGGGTGATCCCGACTGGCCTAGCGGCGCCGCGCCGCTTAGACTGAGGCTTTGCCGATTCAGCGAGTGCACCATGCCGGTAGTTCACTGCACCCTTGAGCGCCATGGCGCCGCCATTTTGGCTATTTTGAACGACGCCATCCTGCATAGTACGGCGCTGTATGACTATCAGCCGCGCAGCAGCGAGCAGATGGCCAGCTGGTTTGCCACCAAGATCGCCGGCGGCTATCCGGTATTGGGGCTGGAAAACAGCGCTGGCGAATTACTGGGCTTTGCCAGCTATGGGCCGTTTCGGGCTTTTCCGGCGTTTAAATATACGGTGGAGCATGCAATTTATGTGGCCCCCGGGCAGCGTGGGCAAGGCATCGGCGAGCAATTATTGCGGCTGATTATCGCCGCCGCCGAAGCCGACCAGCGCCACACCCTGGTCGGCGCGATCGATGCCGCGAACCACGCCAGCCTCGCGCTGCATCAGAAGTTGGGCTTTGTCGAAACTGGGCGCCTGCCGCAGGTGGGGTTTAAATTTGGCCGCTGGCTCGATCTGGTGTTGTGCCAGCTCACACTCAGCACCCCGGCGCAACCGCAAGACGGTTAAATATTACGAAAGCATATTGAAATCGTGGCGCAATCTCTGCATGCTATCAGGTTGTTTGTGAGAAAACCTGCAGGACACCCTAGCATGCCGCACCCCACGCGCCGCTGGCATCCAAAAAAATTGCTACGCAGCAAATGGACCGCCGTACAGCCGAAAGAAAAAGAGAAGCACTTTATTGTTGTGCGGGTCGAGACCGACCCGAATAATATCCAGCGCATGACCGACATTACGCTGGAGGCGGTGTTTACCCGCCGGCACTTTACCGTGCACTGGAGCGAGCTGAGCAACACCGAGCACTGGAAGGTGGGCTGGGTATAGCCATGTAAGCCTTTAAAATAAAAGCCTACAGATCCATACCCATCATGTAGAACAGCTTAGCCGCGGGTTTCCACGATCAGCAAGTGGTAGCCAAACTGGGTTTGCACCGGGCCTTGTACTTCATTCAGCGGCGCGCTAAACACCACTTTATCGAATTCCGGCACCATCATGCCTGGGCCAAATGAGCCCAGATAGCCGCCTTGGGCGCTAGATGGGCAGCTAGAATGCTCGCTAGCCACCGCGGCAAAATCCGCCCCGGCCAGAATTTGCTCTTTCAGCGCCAGACATTGGGCTTCGGTATTCACCAGCAGGTGACGGGCGGTAGCTTGAACCATAAAATACTCCTTAGTAGATAGAAAAACAGCGGCATAAGGCCGCTCAGATGGATGACCAACCCCGCTCGCGTAGCGAGGCTCCCCTCAAGGAGGGAACGGGAGGGGTGGGAACAGAACATGAAGGCTGCGGATTGAAAGCCTTATTTCCCAGGCTTGGCTTGGCCGAGACTTGAAGAAGATTGCTCTAGCACTTTGTCAGTAGCCTGAGCGGCACAAGGCCGCTGCGGTTAGGGAATGTATATGGGCGCGGGACGGTTTTTCAAGCCAAGGCGCGCCTGGGCGCAGTGCGGCTCAAACAAATTCATCGGGCTCGATGGCCGGATCGAAATGATGCAGCACCAGATAATCATCCCAGCCCTCATCACCCTGGGCGATCGCCATGCTGGCACGCTGCAGCTGAAAAGCCAGCAGCGAGCCATCATAAATACTGCTTTTCACCTCATCCCACAACGCCGCCAGATCGTCGGTTTTGTATTCAAAATTCAGATACGGGCCCTCTTCTTCGCCCTCGGTGACCCGCGAGCCACGCACCAGCGGGTGCTGCGCCAGCTTGGCAAAAGCCGCCCGCGCCTGCTCCAGATTCAGCGTTGGCACGCGCTGCGGGTGAAGTTGAATCAGCAAAATGCGGGGTTCCATGGGGCGTCCTTGGTGGGCGAAGCAAAACCGACATCCTACCCCAAGCCGCCATCGCTGTGCTTGCCGCCGCGCCGCGCGCATCGCAGAATAAGCCGCATCAATCCGGGAGCAAGCCATGGCACAGTTTCAGTTTTTCATCATTGGGGATGAAATCCTCAGCGGCCGTCGCCAAGATCAACATTTTACTCAGGGGCTACAGGCGCTCCAGCGCCATGGCCATCAGCTGGTGGGCGCGCGCTATTTGCCCGATGATCCGGCTGTGATCGAGGCGGCCTTTGCCGCCACGCTGGCCGCTGGGGCCAATGTGATCAGCTTTGGCGGCATTGGCGCCACCCCCGACGATCACACCCGCGCGGCGCTGGCACGCGCCGCTGGCGTAGCGCTCAGCCCGCAACCTGAAGCAGTAGCGCTGATCGAGGCGCGCTTTGGCAGCGACGCCTACCCGCATCGCATCCGCATGGCCGAGTTTCCGGCTGGCAGCAGCCTGATTCCCAATCCGGTCAATCAGGTTGCCGGAGCGTGGTTTTGCCAGCATGCCTTGCTGCCGGGTTTTCCCAGCATGGCCTGGCCGATGCTGGAATGGGTGCTGAGCTCGCATTTTAGCGATGGCGAGCTGGCCACCGTGTGTAGCGTGATCGTGCCCGATGCGCGCGAGGGCGATCTGATTACCCTGATGGAAGAATGGGTGCGGCAATATCCGGCGCTGGGCTTTAGCAGCCTGCCCAGCTTTGGCAATGCGCGCCACCCTAGCCCGCATATCGAATTCAGTTTTAGCGGGCCGGCCGAGCAAGCCGAAGCGGCGCTGGCGAGCTGGTGTAAGGCGCTGGATGCGCGTGGCCTGGCCTGGTTCCGGCCCGCAGCGGCCAAGTAGGCTGGCAATACGTCCAATTTGGGTTCATCGTTTTTTGCCCCTTCGGCGATGGGGGCAAGGGGAATTAAAACCCTCGATCCATCGGCACGGCACGAATCAACACGGGTGGATTTCATCCACCAAAAATCAATGGGTATCCAGCCATAAGCCATATAGGCAAAAGCGCAGCAGCCTATACCCAAGCCCAATAGCACTACTTCACACGGATTTCATTTGTGCATCGCAGCACATAGGCTTACAGTCAGCTTTTTGCTCGCGGAGAACATCATGTCAGCCCCCCATGCCAAACGTGCCCTGATCATCAGCGGCGGTGCGCCCAATGCCACGCTGGTGGCAGGGGCACTGGAAGCCTTTTATGAGCTGGGGCTGCAATTTGACGTGATTTCGATGGCCGGCGCGGGCGCGCTATTGGGCCTGATGTACACGGCGCCGAAAAACGGCGACCCGGTCAGCACCCTGCGCGGGCTACAGGAAATGGGCATTGCCGACTGGCTATACCGTGCGTTTCCGGTCAATTTCAAAGTCTTTAACAAACCCGGCCCAATGGCGGCGTGGTATCGCTCGCTCTTGAGCAGCAACCCATTCGTGCAAGCCGCCCAGCATTGGCCGGCCAGCGATCCGCTGAGCCAGCTAGCCAAAGACAGCGCCAACCTCATGCTCGCCAGTGCCTGCCCCAGCGATCTCACGCCCAATTCGCTGGGCCTGTGCGCCCATGTGCCCTTCGCCGAGCAGCTGATCGATTTTAGCCAGCTGGCTAAGAGCCCCACCGCCCTGTGGATCAATGCCTACAACCTGAGCCAGCGGCGGATGGAAAACTGGTCGCAGATGGAAATCGACCCACCGCGCCTGCAGGCGGCGCTGTCCTTTCCGCTGATTTATCCGCCGACCCAGCTGGGGGATGATTTTTACATCGAGGGCGCGGCAATTGATTGCCTGAATTTCAAAGCGCTGATCGAGCACTACCCGGGTGGCATTGATGAGATTGTGATTTTTGATTTACTCGGCGCCGAGCAGCTATTGCGCCAGCCGCGCGATTTGTACGATGCGTGGGTGATGTCGATTATCACCCCGCTGGTGGAAATCGCCCGTGATGATGTGAAGCTGTTTGAAGCACTACACAACCCGCACGGGCAGATTCGCCTGCATAAGGTGCCGCTGCTGGAAGCGATTGCGCCGCAAGACTTACCGGATGTGTTTGACTGGTCGCGCAGCAACCTCAGCCGCCTGTATCAAACGGGCTATGCCACCGCCAAGCACTATGCGCAGGCGCAGCTTAGCCACGCTATGACACCGCTTTAATCCGCGCCGCGATCCAGATGCCCACCAGCCCGGCCAGACAGCTCAGCAGCCCCACCCAGCCGTAGTGGGCCAGATAGCCATTGGGCTGCTGGGTAATAATCAGCCCGGCCAGTAGCGAAGCGCAGCCCGAAGCGAAATTTTGCACGGCCGAATTAAACGCCATCAGCCGGCCGCGTAAATGCGGCCGGGTGGCGCCGGTAACCAGCGCCGTGGCCGGGATAAAGCGCCCGCTGACAAACACAAAAAACAGCAGGCTAATTGCCAGATGCCAGCCCAGTGGCGCATGGAAAGATTGCGTCACCAGCACAATCGGCAAAAAGCTCAGCACAATTAACGCGGCCACCACATGCCGCTTGGGGTAGCGATCACTCAGGCGACCAATCAGCGGGCGGCTGAAAATCGTGCCCGCGCCGCCCACCAGATACACAAACATCAGCTCGCTTTGCGCGATACCGCTATTGGCAATCATCGTGGGCGCGATAAAGGGGATCACCAGAAAGCCGGACACCATCAGCATCGCGGTGAGCCCCACGGCCCACCAGTGATTGGTATCGGCCAACAGCTCACGGTAGTTATCCAGCCAGTTGGCATTCGGGTCGAGCCGGGCCAGATGACCGCGCACCGGCGGCACCCACACCAGCGCCGCCAGCAACACCACCACACAAATCCCCGCCAGCGCATAAAACGGCAAACGCCAACCGGCGTGCGCCGCCAGCCACAGGCCCAGCGGCACGCCAGCAACGGCCGAAAGTGAAAAGCCCAGCATCACCCAGCTCATGGCCTGCCCGCGCCGCTCGGGCGGAATCACATCGCCCACAATGGCCATACAGATCGAGCCGAGCACCCCACCAAAAATCCCGGCCAGCACTCGCGCCAACAAGAGCCAGTGAAAGTCAGTTGCCAAACCGCAGGCCAGCGTGGCCACAATCAGCCCGGCATAGCAACCCAGCAAGCTATGGCGACGATCGAACCGATCGGCCTGCGACGAGGCCAGCAACGACGAGGCCCCCGCGGCCAGCGAATAGGCCGAAACCAGCAAACCAAACTGCGCGGTACTGATTTTCAGCTCGGCCATCAGGTAGGACGCCAGCGGCATCATGATCATGAAGTCGGCAATGCAGGTAAACATCACCAGCATCAGCACCAGCAAGAGGCCCAGCTCTTGGCGCGCATTCATCGGTCTTGGCATCGCGTACTCCTGATGAGGTTGGCAGGGTATCTTAACAGAAGCCAATCAGATTAAAGATTACAAGGGCATACTACTTGGATGTATCAGGGGCTAGCTCATCAAGACTGCCGCGGATCCAGGCGAGTGACCAAGAGCTGGTCAATGCGGTGCTGATCGATATCGACCACCTCGAATTTAAACCCGGCATGCTCAACCGCATCGGTGCGCTTGGGCACTTTGCGCAGCATATACATCATAAAACCGGCGATGGTTTCGTATTGCTCGTCATCAGGAAAATCGATCATCAACACCCGTTCCAGATCGCCAATCGCGGTCACCCCATCCACTAGCCAAGAGTGCTGATCACGCTGCACGATCAGCTCTTCATCCAGCGCCACGCGCTGATCGCCCATGATGGCGCCGGTGACATCATTGAGGGTAATCAGCCCCACCACCAGTGCATATTCATTGATGATGACGGCAAAGTCTTCTTTGGCGGCGCGCAGCTGGGTCAGGATTTCGGCCAGCGACAGTGCCTCGGGCAGCACCAGCACATTGCGCAGCAAACCATCGCCGCGCAGGGTAATGGGCTGGCCTTCCAGGAGGCGCTGCAAGATATCGCGCGAATCGACATAGCCCAGAATCTGGTCAATCTGCCCCAGACACACCGGGTATTTATCATGCGGATAACTCAAGAGTTTGCGCTTGATGGTTTCTTCGCTGTCCTGGCGGTCAAACCAGATAATGCTGTCGCGCACGGTCATGGTCGATGGCGCGGTGCGCTCTTCCAGTTCGAACACGTTTTCGATCAGCTGCTGCTCTTGCGCCGCCACCCGGCCGGTTTTGGCGCCTGCCGCCGCCATGGCCAGAATATCATCGGCGGTAATGTCATTGCCGCGCGCGGCCGGTAAACCCAGCAAACCCATCACCCGGTTGGCTAAGCCATCAAAAATGATAATCAGCGGCCGCAAGAGCCAGACACACCATAAAATGGGCCGTACCACCCGCACCGCCATTTGCTCGGAAATCACCATGCCGATGCGTTTGGGCAGCAAATCGGCCAGCAGTACAAAGCCGGCGGTGACCAGCAAAAAGGCCCCCAGCGAGCCGAAGGTTTGCGCCTGCTCTGCGGGTAAAAACTGCCCGAACCAGCGGGTGAAGGTGGCCGAATACACGCTCTCACCCAAGACACCGGCCAAAATCGCGACGGCGTTCACGCCGATCTGTACCGCGGTAAAAAAGTGCCCGGGTTGGGCCAAGAGCTCAAGCACTTGCGCGGCGCGTGGGTCGCCCTCATCGCGCATTTGCTCCAGTTTGACTTTACGACTGGCGGCCAGTGAAATTTCGGCCACCGAAAAAAACGCGCTGCAGCTAATCAGCAGCAAAATAATCAGGGTGCTTCCCAGCATGAGTCAGACTCAGTAATGACGATGCTTTCAGCATACCGCAGCGATGATGGCTTTTCTGTGTAATTAGTCCAGCGGCACCAAGGTCAATGGGGGCTTGACGCTAGCCTGCGCCAGCGGGCGCAGCTGCAATAGCATCCGCTCATAGCAGGCGCGCAGCGGGCTATCGGGCGCCAGCCGCGCCATCAGCCGGCATAATTGGGCCACAAATTCCTCGCGGCTCAGCTCGCGCACATCTACCGCGCGCTCATCCCCCCACGGATCGCGCGCAGGGCGCACGGGGGCCACAGTTTGCGGGCCTTGCAACGGTTCATCATCACCCGCCAGTAATTTATCGAGCCAGGTACGCATGGGTTCATTTCCAGTTTTTTCTGTTTATACCCAAGATGTTAACCAAGCTCGCCGCCCACGACTGTCAACAATTGTCATCGCCCAGCGCAAGAAAAAGCCGCCCCTGGGGTAGTCAGCTGGCGGGTGGCCTGCTACACCAAAAGAGAGGCAGCCCTCAGAGCTTGCCCTTTCTGCCAGGAGAACATCATGACCCAGCCGCATGGCCGTATTACCATTTCTTCCCGTATCGATTTTGTCCGGCTGGCCTCGGAACAAATCAGCGATACCATCTTGGTGCTGCTGTACGACGTCACCGACGAACGGACCAGCAAAGGGCGCAGCACCTTGGTGACCTATCTGAAAGACATCGGCATGAACACCGTAGCCGAAGCGATTGAAGCGCATAAATCGATTGTGATGTTTGAGCTGGCCGCCGAGGCGGTGAATGTATGGCAACAGATCAATGACCACACCAATGCCATTGGCGCACATATCTTCTGGCGCGGCCTGCAAGACGACGCCGTGCATCATGCGCTGCTGCAAGCACGGCCAAAGGAAATCAGCCCATTGGTGCATGCCCATTAATACCCCCGCCGGGTATTAACCCTACAGGGCGTACTGACAATCCCCAGCTGACAATACCCTTGTAAGGTAGCAAGATGCAGCATTCTCAACAGGGTGAGCGATCACCCTGTTGTCATTTTTGCCGCTGATGAACGTGTCATTGTTACTTCACCAGCTGTACATCCACCCCGTACGCTATTACACAAGGTTGCAATAGCGATCGTTCTTTTCATCCACGCGCCGGCGCTGGCCGGAAAGCAGGTTAACCATGCTGAAAGCACACCCCCGCGGGCTTTATCTTTTGTTTGCCACCGAAATGTGGGAGCGTTTTTCCTACTATGGCAATCGTGCCCTGTTAACGCTCTTTATGCTGTCGGCCCTCTCGTTCGACAAACACTTCACCGCCGCCCTGTATGGCCAATACACCGGGCTGGTTTTTCTCACCCCACTGATCGGTGGCTATATCGCCGACCGTTTCTGGGGAAACCGCCGCTCGATTATGGTGGGGGGGATTTTAATGGCCGCCGGCCAGTTTTCGCTGTTTGCTGCCGGTAGCGTTTACCAGCAGCTCAATCTCGCCATCCCGCTGTTTTACCTGGGCTTGGGGCTGATTATTCTGGGCAATGGCCTCTTTAAACCCAATATTTCCACCATGGTCGGCCAGCTGTATAGCGCGCAAGATCAGCGCAAAGACGCGGCCTACACCATTTTTTATATGGGGATTAATCTGGGCTCGTTTATGGCACCGCTGATTTGCGGCACGCTGGGCGACACGGGCAATCCGGCGGATTTCCGCTGGGGCTTTTTCGCCGCCGGCACCGGGATGCTGCTGAGCCTGCTGATCTTTGGTCTGCTGCAAAATCGCTATCTGCGCGACCCGGAAGGCCACGCAATTGGGATGGCGCCAGCCCAACGCAGCCAAACACAAACCGCCAATCATCAAGAGCCACTCACCCGCGCCGACTACGACCGGATGCTGGTGATCGGGGTTATTTCCTTCTTTGTGATCTTTTTCTGGGCCGCATTTGAGCAGGCTGGGGTATCACTGACTTTCTTTGCCAATGAAAGCCTGGACCGCGAGATTATGGGCTGGACCGTTCCCACCTCATGGTTCCAATCGCTGAACCCGGTGTTTGTCCTGCTGTTTGCGCCTTTGCTGGCGCAGCTGTGGGTGAAGCTAGCCAAACACGATCGCGAGCCGGCCTCGCCGACCAAAATGGCCTATGGTCTGTTGCTGCTGGCTGCGGGTTTTCTGGTGATTGCGCAAGCGGTTGATCAGGTCGGGCCGGGGGTTAAAATTTCACTGTTTTGGTTGGTTGCGATGTACTGGCTGCATTCGATGGGTGAGCTGTGCCTGTCACCGATTGGCCTGTCTTTGGTCAATAAACTTGCCCCAGCCAAATTTGCCTCGCTGCTGATGGGAGTGTGGTTTCTCTCCACCGCCGCCGCGAACTGGTTTGCCGGTGTACTGGCTGGGTTCTATCCAGAAGCCGGCAAAGCCGCACCGAGCTTTTTGGGTTGGGAAATTCACTCGCTGAATGATTTCTTTATGCTGTTTGTGATTATGTCGTTCACCGCCGGGGCGCTGCTGCTGCTGACCACCGGCCAGCTGCAAAAACGCATGCACGGTGTAAACTAAGCCACGCCAGCGGTAATCTTCCCGGCAGGGGCGGGTACTATGTCACGGCATAGCCTCCGCCCCTGCGGCATTATCGGGGTATGCGCGCCGCTCTATTGACCCTCCTTCTGCTCACTCTGCCTGCCGTTGCGCAGGCCAGCTGTAAAGCCTTGCACGGGCGAGATTTCCGCCTGAGCAACGGCATCCTCTTAAGCCATTTGCATGGTGATTTGTTTCGCGCCCCAGGTTTAAGCGCCGATACCTATAACGTCCAAATCAAGTCGCGCAAATATGTGCTGATGCGGGTGAGCTACGAACAGTTCAAGTGCTTTGACTAATCATCTTTCGGTTATATCGACATAACCAATCCGTCTAATTCCATCTAAAGACTCTGGCTATACTGCGCAGCATTGCTTTGCGAGCCCTAGCCATGAAAATCCGCCACCCCGATCTACGCGATACCGCCGAAAACCGCGAACACGCCGCACTCGGCCTACCGCCGCTGGATACCGCCATCGAAGTAGAGCGCCGCTTCTGGCAGCGTAAGCGCTACCTTGGTCTGGCTTTACTGATTCTCGTGAGCCTGATCGGCTACACCCTGCAGCACGCCGAATTAGGCTGGCAAACCAGCTTTGCCAGCGGTGCCGAGCGGGTACTGACCTCGCCCATGTTCTGGGCGGCGGTAGGAGTTGGCTTTGCCGCCCAGGCCATCGATGGCGCGCTGGGCATGGCTTATGGGATTAGCTCCAATACATTTTTGATCGGCATTGGTGCCACGCCTGCCTCGGCCTCGGCGGCCGTGCATGTGGCCGAAGTCTTCACCACCGGATTTTCCGGGCTGTCGCACCTTAAATTTGGCAATATCGATCGGGCGCTGTTTAAGCGGCTGGTCATCCCCGGCGTACTGGGCGGCATATTTGGCGCCTACCTGCTCACCAGTATTGATGGCAAAGCCATCAAGCCTTTTATTGCGGCTTATTTGCTGCTGATGGGGCTGTATATCCTGCGCAAAGCATGGCTAGCGGCCAAGCCGAAAGCCAGCTCCGGCGAAATCCGTCATGTGAGCAAACTGGCGCTGCTAGGCGGCTTTGTTGATGCGGTTGGGGGTGGCGGCTGGGGGCCGGTTGTAACCAGCACCCTGGTGGGCCGTGGCAATGATCCGCGCCGCACCATCGGCACCGTAAATGCCGCCGAGTTTTTCATTGCCTTTAGCACGGCTGGCGCATTTTTGCTGTGGGCCGAGATGGATCACTGGCTGCTGGTGGCCGGCCTGATCGTGGGTGGCCTGTTTGCCGCGCCATTTGCCGCTTGGCTATGCCACAAGCTGCCTGCCCGCAGTCTGCTCTGGCTGGTGGGTACGCTGATTTCTGCGCTAAGCGTGTTTAATCTGTATCAGGCGCTGCGCTAAGCGGCACGGGCGAGCGGGTGGCCAGCTCGGCCGCCAAACAGGCGGGGCACCAACAGCGTGCCGCTGCGCTGGGCACCGCCAGCACCGGTGGATATTGCTGGCACCAGCATGGCTGCCCCGCCACGGCCCCACAGCTAAACTCCGCCCCGCAGCGGCTACACTCGCTCACTGGCTGGCCTCAGCCAGTAAATCATCCACTAGCTGAGTGACTGCGCCGGTCAAAGCCTGGATCGAGCCAGCAAAATCCCAGGCCTCGTCACTGATCGCGACGGGATTGGATACCGCCCGCAGCTCAAAAAACCGCACCTGCTCTGCCAAGCAAACCTGAAAAAATGCCGCGCCTTCCATGTTTTCTAAATCAACCCCGCTCGTGTTCACAAACGGCGCCATCGCGGCATTGAGGGAATTACTGTGCGCCAAAGGCCAGCGCGGCTGCGGCGGCTGATGCGGCGACACCCAGCGAGACATACGGGTGAAATCCATTTCCAAGGGCAGATCGGCCAACTGCACAAAGCCTTGCGGGGTAAAAAAGCCCAAGTCGGCCTCACATTCACTCTGCACCAGCGCCACTTCGCCCAGATGCAGGGCCGAGCCCGGGTACACCCCGGCAATCCCCGCCAAAATCAGGCAATCGGGCTGTGCGCGCATAATCGCCCGCAGCGTATTGGCCGCTGCCGCACTATGGCCCACCCCGCATATCGCGACGTCCACCCGAGAATCGGCAAAAAATTGCGCCTCGGTGGCAGTGGGAAACAAAACCGTGATTTTCATGCTGAGCACACCTTGGCAAGGCTATTGCGAGAGCTGCATTTTAACGAGCCGGCTTGCTGCGCAGCAAACGCAACAAGCGTGCGACATTCATCAGAAAAAAGTAATTATTAAGAAATCTTTAACGTAAGATAAGCAGTACTAAGCAATAACCCTAGGTGTGCGTATGGATCGGAAAGCCGCGTTGCAGGATTTTTTTGAAGCATTTGGGCTGGCCTACTCGGCCTTGAATGTGGAGGCCACCTGCGCCACCTTTGTGATGCCATTTACCACCAATGTGCAAGGCGATATCACCCACTGGAGCGAATTCGAGCCGCTGCGACAAACCACCGAAGCGCTGTTCATGTGGTACTACCAGCAAGGCTTTCGCAGTGCACGCTACAAGGTACTAGAGCAAGTGATGGTGGGCAGCGATCATGCTACCGTGCAATTGCGCTGGTATGTGGCGCGTGAAGATCGTCATTACTGGGTACACGAAACCGGCTACCAGCTGCGCTGGGTGAATGAGGGCTGGAAAATCTGCGGCATTATGCAAATCACCAGCCCCGAGCGCAGCGACCTACTGCTGGATGAACAAACCGCCGAAGCCTGGAGCCCACTCGCGCTCGCCGATGAAGCCATTGGCGGCCATCTGCCCATCCCTGGACGCGAAATCAATCAACTGCAATAGCGCGGCCTTGGCGTAAAAAAACGCAGCGATACCCGCCAAGGTATTGCTGCGTAACGCGCATTGGGTAAGGGCTACCGCCTTATACGCTATCGCTAGTGCCTAGCGCAGTTAGAATCGTCTCGGGCGATTCATGCTCGATCAGCACTTCGCGCAAACGATTAAAAGCGCGGGCGGCTTCTTCCGGATATTTGCCAAACGAGGTCAGGTTGCTGTGCTTCCAGCCGGCGGCATGCAAGACCTGATTGCGAAACTTTGGCCCATCCATCCGTCCCTCGGCCATCTGTAGCAGCGCCCGCTCGATCAGCACATGGGGAAAGGGGTCGCGCGAAATGGTGCTGAAATGTTGTGGCAGAACTTCATTGAATTGCATACGGCACCTTCGTGGATTCAGTGAACTGGTTTATCCATCTAAGGCGATATGGCGCACTTTTGCCAGCCGATTTGCAAATAAATCATCCGAATCTTACATTTTGTCCTGCGGCCAACGCCAAGCCAGCAAACGGCTGACTTTTTGCCCCTGACTCATTGGCAACACCCTGACTTCGGCCGCGCCATGCAGCGCGCGCTGCAGGGCCGGTAAATGCTCGCTTTTTGCCACCAGCGTGGTAAACCAGCCCACTTGGCGGGCAAATTGCCGGCTCTCTTCGATCATCCGGCCAATAAAAGCCAGCTCGCCCCCGGCGCACCACAGCTCATTACTCTGGCCGGCAAAATTCAGCGGCGCGGCGCCCGCCGTAGCCTGCCCCAAATTGCGCACTTTGCGCGCCGTCCCGGCATTGGCTTCGGCGGCATTGCGGTGAAACGGCGGGTTGCAGAGGGTAAAGGCAAAATACTCGCCCGGTTCAATCACGCCCCGAAAGATCTGCTTGGGCTCACGTTGCCAGCGGGTGGCTAAACCATCCGCCAGCACCGGATTCGCGGCAAAGATGCGCGCCGCATTACTGAGCGCCGCGCGATCGATATCTGCGCCGACAAACGACCAGCCATAGCTCACGCGCCCTAAGAGGGGATAAATGGCATTGGCCCCTGCGCCGACATCCAGCACCCGCACCGTTGGGCCGCGTTGCGGCTTGCCAGCAGAATCCAGCAATAGATCAGCCAGGGTATGGATGTAGTCAGCGCGACCAGGAATGGGTGGGCACAGATACCCCGAGGGGATATCCCATTCGCCAACCCCGTAATACAGCGCCAGCAAGGCGCGGTTGAGGGTCTTTACAGCATTCGGGTCGGCAAAATCTATGGTCGGCTCCCCGCGCGGATTGGTGCGTACCAGCGCGGCGAGCTCGGGTAGGCAGGCGGTGAGCGCGGCAAAGTCATAGCGCCCTTGATGCGGATTACGCGGATGCAACTGCCCTTTGGGTGCAGAGCGGGTAGGCAGTGGAGCCCGCGAACGGGGCTTGGGGGTAGTGGAGCGAGACATGAATACCAACCGGAAAAACCCGTTACGGGCACAGCTGCCGCCAGCCTAGCAGAAAAACCACGCCCGCCGGCCAATTCTTGCGCCAAAACACACACACGCTGCAGCGGTGCTGCTAGACTTGCCGGCTTGAATTGATTGTCTTGCAGGAAACTCACATCATGCGCAGCACCCGTGTTTTAACCGGCATTACCACCACCGGCACCCCGCATCTGGGCAACTATGTGGGCGCGATTCGCCCGGCCATTGAGGCCAGCCGCAATCCCAACACCGATGGTTTCTTTTTCCTTGCCGATTACCACGCCCTTATCAAATGTGACGATCCTGCCCGCATCGAACGCTCGCGCCTCGAAATCGCCGCTACCTGGCTAGCCGCCGGGCTGGATACCGAGCGCGTTACGTTCTATCGCCAATCGGATATCCCGGAAGTCAGCGAGCTCAATTGGCTGCTGACCTGTGTTACCGCCAAAGGCCAGATGAACCGGGCCCACGCCTACAAAGCCAGCACCGATGCCAACGAAGCCGCTGGCGAAGATCTGGATCATGGCGTGACAATGGGGCTCTTTTGCTACCCGATCCTGATGGCGGCCGATATTCTGCTGTTTAATCCGCACTTGGTACCAGTAGGGCGCGATCAGATTCAGCACATCGAAATGGCCCGCGATGTGGCCGCGCGCTTTAATCATCTCTTTGGCGCCGGCAAAGAGCTGTTTGTGCTGCCCGAAGCGCACATCGAAGAACACGTGGCCACCCTGCCGGGGCTGGATGGCCGCAAGATGAGCAAGTCGTACGACAACACCATTCCACTGTTTGAAGGCGGGCCGAAAGGGCTGAAAGACGCCGTTGCCCGCATTGTTACCAACAGCCTGCTGCCGGGCGAGCCGAAAGACCCAGATTGCCATCTGGTCACCATTTACGAAGCGTTTGCCAGCGCCGAGCAGGCCAAACAGTTCCGCGCCGATCTGGTTGCGGGCCTGGGCTGGGGCGACGCCAAGAAGCAACTGGTGGAGCTGATCGAAGCCCACGTGGGCCCAATGCGCGAGCGCTATGCCGAGCTGATGGCCCACCCAGAACGCATCGAAGAATTGCTGCAAGCCGGTGCAGCCAAAGCCCGTGCCACCGCCACCCCTTTCATCCAAGAGCTACGCGAAGCCGTCGGCTTGCGCCGCATGGTGGCCATTGCCCAGCCGGCCGCCAAAGCCGCCAAAACCAAAGTGGCCTTGCCGCTGTTTAAGCAATACCGGCTGGCTGATGGGCTGTTCTACTTCAATTTCAGCGATGCCAATGGCCGTTTGCTGCTGGAAAGCCAAGGCTTTGCGCAGGGCAAAGAAGCCGGCCAATGGATTGGCCAGCTCAAACGCGAGGCCAGCATTCCCGCCGACGCACCGCTGCGGCTGGCCGACGGCGTCAGTGCCGCCGAGGTGGTTGCCGCACTCCAAGCGCTGCAGGCGGAATAAACAGTCACCGGGTATCTACCCCAAAGCCTTAATTAGAAAGGCACGCGGCCAGATACCCACCCCTTAGCGCCGCACACTGAAAACCCGTACAGCAAAACGCACCGAGCGGGTCTAGATTGTCGGCAGGTACCGGAGGGGAATATGCTGAGTCGTAGCTGGCTACTGATTTGCTACTTCAGCGGTTTGGCGGCCAGCCACGCCGCTGAGCCACTGCGGGTGGCGATGGGGATCAGCAAAATGCCCTATGTGTCGATGGAAGCGCAAAACGGCATCGAATACGAGCTGATTACCCGCCCTCTGCTGGCCGCCGGCTATACGCTGGATGTGCAGCACATGCCCAATAAACGCGCCCAAACCCTGCTCGAGCGCGGCGAGCTTGATGCCGTGATCAGCCTGAGCGGTAACTATCTTTCCCAGCCCTATATTCGCTACCAGAACATGGCCATTAGTCGCTGCGCCAATCAGGTCAAGCTACCTGACATAGCCGCGCTAAGCCGCTATCAGGTGGGGGCGTTTCACGGGGCGAGCCGTTTTCTGGGGCCGGAGCTGGCTCAAGTCGCAGAAAACCGTCTGCGCTATCAGGAATTGGCCGATCAGAAACTACTAAACCGGATGCTGGCGATTGGCCATCTGGATGTCGTGATTAGCGATATCAACATCTTCCGGCATTTTGAAGCGGGCGTGCAGCCCACAGGGCCGATTTGCCCAGTAGCGCTGTTTGCCCCCACCGACTACCGGCTGGCCTTTCGCCAGGCGCCAGTGCGAGATGCATTTGATCGGGAGCTGGCCAAGCTACGCCGGCAAGGCCTGTATGAAGAACTGAACTGGCGCTATTTGCGCAGCAAAGATGCCGCGCCATTCAAACCCCAATAACCGGGGTATGGCGCATCAGCGCTAGATAGATAACGCACCCCGGACAATACCTAATGGGGTATTTGGCTTAGACCACCAAAATTGCAGCACAGAAACGGAAAAAGCCCAGCACTAGGCTGGGCTTTTCGGATCTTGGTGCCGACGGCAGGAATCGAACTCGCGACCCCCTGATTACAAGTCAGGTGCTCTACCAACTGAGCTACATC
>NZ_JTLG01000045.1:45768-95361 GCF_000799095.1 Chitinibacter sp. ZOR0017
GTCAGAAGCTGCGCATTTTACCAGAGCCGTTTGAATCTGCAAGCCCCTTGTGCGAAATTTTAGCCTCCCCCTGTTTGTGCCAAAAAACACAGCCCCGCTGCCCAGCGGCACTGCTGGCCAAGTATTCGGCTGGACAAGCCCCGCCCGCAGGGAGAGAATCACGCCTCAGTAGTTTTTCCACGGTTCGCGCACGGAGATAGTATGAGCCGCGACATGAAGTCGAGTCGAAACAATTCACGCAGCAGCAGCGCCCCCAAAAGTGGCGGCAGCTCAATGCTCACCGGCCTCTTGGTCGGGCTGTTTGTCGGGATCGCCATTGCCATCGCAGTGGCGCTGTTTTTAAACGCGCGTGGCAATCCCTTTGCCAAAGATCAAACAGTACCTAGCGATGCTCTCGCCAGTGGGCCGGAAACCACCACCAGCGGCCCGGAAATCCTGCAGCCGGGTAATGGTAAAGACGCAGTGCCGGTGATCACAACGCCGCCCAAAGCCTCTGCCGCCAGCGCGGTCGTCAAGCCAGAGAGCGCCAACGCCAGCGAAGACCGTTTTGATTTCTATAAAGTCTTGCCCGAAGCTGGGGAAAAAGGCCCTGCTGCCACTCCAACTAGCAAACCTAAACCCAGCAGCAGCCCGGCGCCCGATGCAAGCAAACCAGGCTTACTGCAAGTGGGCGCCTTTCAGAACGAAAACGATGCCGACAATCTGAAAGCCAAGCTGGCGCTGATCGGGATTGAATCGCGCATTCAAACCACCGAAGTGGCCGATAAAGGCGTGTGGCACCGCGTGCGCGTAGGGCCTTTCCACGATCAAAGTGAACTTGAACGCATTCGTGCGGTCTTGAAAACCAACGGGATTGACAGCACGATCGTCAAAGTCAATTAATAATACCTGCTGGCTACCCGCCGCCAGGGATAGAGGAGCTGAAACCAGATGTTGAAACAATGGATTAAAACCTGCCTGTTGACTGCCACCTTGCTCGCTGCTGGCACAGCCAGCGCCGCCATCACCGAAGGCAAAGAATACAAAGCCCTCGCCAAGCCACAGCCGGTGGCTGTAGCGGGCAAACAAGAAGTGATCGAGTTTTTCTGGTACGGCTGCCCACACTGCTTTGCCATCGAGCCGCATGTAGAAGCGTGGGAAGCCAAGCTACCAAAAAACGTGAATTTCCGCCGTGTGCACGTGATGTGGGATGGCCGCAATGATCTGGAAGGCCACGCCAAAATCTTCCTCGCACTGGAAGCCATGGGCCTGACCCGCAAGCACCAGATGGCGGTATTCAAAGCCATTCAGCAAGATCGCATCGAGCTGCGCCGCGAAGAAGCCCTGTTTGAGTGGATCGGCAAGCAAGGCATTGATGTGAATAAATTCAAAGCCAATTACAACGGTTTCTCTACCAAAGCCCAGCTGAACAAACTGAGCGCAATGAGCCGTGATTACAATGTGGATGGCGTACCGATGTTTGTCGTGAATGGCAAATGGGTGACCAGCCCATCGATGGTGGGTAAAGAAGACGACACCATTACCAAGGTGATCAACGAGCTGCTAGCCAAAGACAAAACTGCGCCAAAATCAGCACCGGCGAAGAAATAAACCTTAGCTCACGCTAAACAAAAGCCACCGCATGCGGTGGCTTTTGTGTTTTCAGACTCAAGACAAGAGCCTTGACCTATACCTCGCGGTAGGTTTTCTTATCGGCCGATTTCATTTTCTCGTATTCATTGCGCAAGATGCACACCAGCTCGCCCTCGCCGATCCCGCGCACTGTCACTTCGCGGGTTAACAGGTAATCGGTAAAAAACGGCGTGGTACGCTCATCATCCAGATCAAAACCGCGGCGATTAAAGGCAAAGGTAATACCGGGCAGCTTTTGCAGCCGCGCCGCCATATTGATGCACGAGCCCACATAATCATTGCCTTCCCCGACCGAATACACGGTGCCCCGCGCTAAGCCGACACGCAAGCGGTGCGGTGGCTCGGCCACTTTGGATTTCAGATTGGGCAGAAATTCGTGATGGTATTTTTTGCAAATACTGTAGCTACTGGCAACCACATTGCGCATGGCCGCTTGCGAGAGGCCACGGCAGCCCCATAAAACCAGCAGGCCATCGCCCAGAAACTTGGTAAAGAACGGCAAGGGGCACCACAGCGCCACGCCTTCGGCCTCATCTTTTTGCTTCATTTCATTGCGTAGCTCATTCATCAGCCAGCTAAGAAACGGGTGCAAGAAACTGGGTACAGATAAATGTGGATCAATCTGATTGCAGAATTGGGTAAAGCCTTCCAGATCAAACACCGCTGCGATCGCGTCAGTGGATTTAGATTCCAGCGACAAATCGCCCAAGCCCAGCATCGAGGCATTAAATTGCTCGAAAGATTCATGCTTCAGCAGTTTACGCCGCTGGCCATCAATCTCGGTGCGGACATAATCACTGCTGCGGGGCTTGTAGGTGGGCATAGCAGATCATGCAGAACGTGTAACAGCTGTTGATGATAAAGCCTGCGCCGCGGAATCGAAAGTCATTCCAGCGCACTGTGCTAAACACCCGCACCGCTGAATACCGCGAAGCCGCCGCGGCGAAGGCCAGCCTGGCAGATAGGGTATTGCCCACCGCGCATTATTTGATAACGCCTAGCAGGCCATACCCTATCAGATACTCACCTAAACCTGCGTTTCAACCATATTGCCACGGGGGCCACCGGTAGGCAGCTGGCTTTGAAAAGCGGAGAGAAAATCCTGCAACGAAGCCTGGCTACTATCGCCCCCTAAGGCCTGCACCAGCGTACTAAAGCTGCTTTGCAACTCACTCACGCTGTCGTCGCTACTGCCAGCGCTCACCTTTTGCAGCAGGCTTTGCAGATCGGCCGCCATATCGGGCTTGCCGCCCCCCATTCTGCCCGCCACGGACATCGACTCGCCCTCCTCCTCTGTGCCTTGGCTTTGTGCGCGCATCGACTGCATCAGCGTTTGCATAAACTGCCCCAGCGCCTGCTGGACGCTGCTGCTGTCGGTGCTGTCACTACTGCTAGCAGCACTGGTGGAGCTACTGGTACTGCTGGCCCCATCCAGATTCAGCCCCAACTGCTGTAGCGCCGAACTAATGGCCGACTGCAGCTTGCCGCCCCGCTCGCCCGCCGGCGGCGGGCCGGGTGGTGGAGCTGGGCGGGAGCCACGGGTTTCACTACTGCTACTGACCGAACTGAGCTGGCTTATCCAGCTACTATTACTCACACTGGAGATACTCATGATGAACTCCCAAAAAATAAACACAGCCCGCCGGGCATGGCCGCCCGACCAAGGCAGCCAGGCCTAAGCAAATCATCGGCCAAAACCTGCCAAATTCAGCCCTGCAAGGTGTAAAAGCAGGTAAAGCTGGGTTAAGGTCACGTGGCCTGCTCCCGTTTTGGCCGTGCAAAATCTGCGGCGACGCCCGTTCAAGCCGCTATTTCAGGCCCAGGCTGCAGCGCTAGCCCGCCCGCGGCAGCAGGGCGGCAAGGCGGAGCGGCAACTTTGCCGCCCCCGTCTACCCAAGCGCCAATAGGCTTGGCCCGCCGCAATAAAAAAAGCAGCGGCAAAATTCACCGCTGCCCAAGGTCGCCAAACGACCACACGAAGAAAACCAGCCCTGCCGCCGTATTAATGCCCGCGCGGTTGTGGCGGGCGCGCCAAATTGGCACGGGCTTGCTCTTGCTGCGCGGGGGTCAGCAAGGCATAAATCTGCTGCTCTAGCGCCAGATGAGCCAGCATGGCCTCGGCCTGCGTGGCTTGCTGCTGGGCAATCAGCACCCGCGCTGCCTGCGAATCGAATTGGGGTGCGGTAATGAGCGCGGTCAGCTCTGGGCTGGGTTGTGGTTTGGCCGGCGGCGGCTGCTTGGCCAGCAAGGCCTGTAACTGACTTTGCTGGCTGGCGCTGAGTACGATGCCATGCAGCAGCGGGCTGCGTGGTGGGTGCATCTGCCCTTGAGCGGGCGGCTCGGGCGGCATGGCCAGCGCCGAAGTGGGGGTCGCCACGGCACTTAAGGTGGTCAGCAAGACCGATAACAGGGCAGTACGGGAAGTAGAAACAGGCATGATGAGCTCCAGACTGCGTTCCGGCCCCTGCCGGATCACGTGTGCTTAGTCTGCGTGGCTCGCACGTTAATGGCGGTTAAAGAGATGTAAAAAGCCGTAAAGGTCGGCAAAGGCCGCGCATAAATCCGCTATCCTGAGCACAAACAAGGGGAACACCATGCCAGCCGCCGTGTTATTAGTGGATGATGATGTCGAGCTAGTCAGCCTGCTGCGCGAATATTTGCAGCAAGAGGGTTTTCGCGTGGGCGTGGCCCATGATGGCCTCAGTGGTGCGCAGGCCGCGCTATCGGGCGAGTATGCAATTGCCGTGCTGGATATCATGATGCCGCAGCTCAACGGCATCGAGGCGCTGCGCAAAATTCGCAGCCTGAGTAATCTGCCGGTGATCTTACTCACCGCCATGGGGGACGACGCCGACCGGATTATTGGCCTCGAGCTTGGCGCGGATGATTATGTGCCCAAGCCCAGCTCAGCCCGCGAAATCACCGCCCGTATCCGAGCGATTTTGCGCCGTAGCCAGCAAACTGCCAGTCCGGCGGTGCTCAAAATCGGCCAGCTGGAAATCTGGCCGGGCGAGCGCCGGGCCAGCTGGGCGGGCCAGCCACTGGCCCTCACCAGCACTGAATACAGCTTGCTGGAAGTGCTTGCTCAGCAAGCCGGCCGCCCAGTGAGCAAAGAGCAGCTATCGCAATTGGGCTTGGGCCGCCCGCTGGCGCGCTTTGATCGCAGCATTGATGTGCACCTCAGCAGCATCCGGCAAAAACTGGGGCTGTTGCCCGATGGCCGCTCCTGCATCCAGACCGTTTACCGGCAGGGCTATCAGCTGCTGCGGGAGGCCTAATGGGGCGGCTATTTTGGAAATTTTTCGGCTTTTTATTTCTGGCGCAGCTGATCACCATTTTTGCGGTGGGCATCACTTTCTGGCTGCGCGCGCCAGCCGACTGGCGCCACCCGCCGCCACCGCCACCCGCCGCCCATAATGGCAGCGATCACCCCCAGCCTCCGCCCCCGCCAGCGAGGCCACCGCATCGGGTACCGCTGGAAGCCATGATCGGCGGTGTACTCACCAGCCTGCTGTCGGCGGCCCTGCTCGCGCGCTATGTCGCCAAGCCGATTCGCGCCCTGCGCGAAGCCTTTGCCAATGCCGCCGCTGGCGAGCTGAACTTGCGCATTAGCGCGCCACTGGCACGGCGAAATGATGAATTGGCCGATCTGGCGCGTGATTACGACCAGATGGCCGAGCAACTGCAAGCCCTGCTCAGCGGCCAACGCCGCTTGCTACACGATGTATCGCACGAGCTACGCTCGCCGCTCGCGCGGCTACAGCTAGCCATCGGGCTGGCGCAACAAAATCCAGCTCGTCAGGCCGACGCTCTGCCGCGCATCGAGCGGGAAGCCCAGCGCATGAATCAGTTACTAGGGGAATTGCTCACCTTATCGCGATTGGAAGCACGCGTGAGCGAGCCACGGCAATGGCTGGATTGGCAGCAGCTACTGAGCGAATTAATTGAAGACGCCCGCTTTGAAGCCCAGGCCAAGGCGCAGATAATCGAATGGCACAGCAGCGGGGCTGCGGGGGTGTGGGGTGATCCGGAGTTGCTGCGCCGGGCAGCGGAAAATATTTTGCGCAATGCCATTCGCTATAGCCCGCCGGAAAGCGTGATTCAGGTGACTCTGCAGGCGACTACCGATGGCCATCAACTAAGCATTAGCGATCAAGGCCCGGGCGTCACGCCCACTCAGCTAGCGCAAATTTTTGCACCGTTTTACCGCGCCGAAGTTGGCCAGACTAGCGGCTTTGGCCTGGGGCTCGCGATTGCCGAGCGGGTGGTAACCGCCCATGGCGGGCAAATCTGGGCCGAGAATGCTGCCATCACGGGTTTGATTGTGCATATTCGCTTGCCGGCCGCAGCAACGACGAGCGAGCTAGATACATAGGGTAGGTATTAAGCTGAAACCACCATTTAGTAATGCTTTTAACGCAATACCCATTAAAAAAAGCCCTGCAGTGCAGGGCTTTTTTAATCGCTTAGTGCAGCACCACGTCTTCGTCGATGCGCACCAGATCATTCAGGTATTCGTAGGTTTTTTCGCCTTTAGGCCAGCAGACCCGTGCGCGGTCGCCTTCGATTTTCAGCACACGGCCATCGTAGCGTTCGGCGGTAAAGCGGCCGGCGAGGTTAACGCGAGCATTCACTGGCAGCTCGTTTGCCACGCCGGAAAATCGTTCGATCAGTGATGAGATCAGCATTAACATGATGGGCTCCTGGGTAGTCGGTGACGACTGTTTGTGTAGTTGATGCACGTATATTACGCGCATTTACTACGTAACTCAACTACATTTTATTGTCATTTTTACCCAGATGACCAACGGCGCTACGGTGCATACTGCTTGGATCACTGCCACAGCAACTCAACCCTGCGACTTTATTCGGCCTGCTGCAGTGATTCCTGCAAATGCTGAATGATGCCGCTCAAGCGATTTTGCAACCCATTTTCATCGCTATAGCTGGTGGCGATTTGCTCCCAGGTATCGCGGACGATATTCAGTAGCACCGCCTCTTGCGCATCGCTCAGACCCAGCCCGGCAAAGGCACGTTCCAGCTGCATCATGCCGTTACTAAAACTGATACCGCGGTTTTGATTCGATAAGCGCTGTTGCTGATCGAGGCTGTCTAGCGCGGCGGTCAGCGATTGAATCGAGCGCAGGACTGTTTCTTGGCGGCGCAAGGCGGTTTGGGTGATGTCGATGGCTTTCAAGCTAGTATCGGCAGCCTCAATCAGGATGGCCAGATTGTCGCGCAAGCGGCCGCAGCGCTCGGTATCTTCGGTGGGCAGATTATTGATGATGAGCCGCACCTGCTGAAAATGGATGGAGAGCCGGTTGCTAAATTGCACAACCCTCTCCATCGAAGACATCCGCTGTAAAATTGCGGTTTCCAGCTGGCTGGCCGGGCCATGCATATTCAGGGCATACAATTGCTGCCGATCCATCACCCCCACTACGGCTTCAAGCTCAAAGCCGCGAATTGCCTCGATAATTTGCCGGCACAAAGCCTGCGGGGTGCGAGCACTGTTAAAGGCTTTCAGCGCCTGCAGCAGTGCGCCGGTTTCGCCGACGCTGCTCATGGCGGTAAAGGCGGTTTGGGTGGCAAATTGCAGCTGCGATTGCATCAGCGCCCGATCGGTGGATTGCTGCAGCATGTGCGCGAGCTGGGTTTTCAGCAGTTTGGGATCGAGCGGTTTGGTGATAAAGCTTTGCCCACCCACGTCGTACACTTGCAGCAGCTCATCCAGATATTCGCTGCCGGACATCATCATCACCGGAATCGCCTGCCAGCGTGGATCGGCGCGCATGGCCTGACAAAGACCCAAGCCATCGAGGATCGGCATTTTGATGTCGGTGAGCACCGCCGCGACCGGCTCTTGCTCCAACACCGCCAAAGCCAGCTGACCATGCTTGGCGGTGAGCACCCGATATTCGCTACTGAGGTATTCCTGCACCAGCTGCAAGATCAGCCGATCATCATCCACCACCAGCACCAGCGGCAATGGCTCTGCCGCGCCCCCCTGCTCCAGAAACAAATCCATGCTGCACCCCTTGTTGAATCAGTGCTTTCAGCCTAGACCATGCTTAGGCGAAGGATAGGTCGATGTTGCAATGCGATGGCACCAAGGGCTTAAGATGCAAAAAGCCTAGAGGTATACCCCTCTAGGCTTTTCCACACATTGGCTTGCAAGCAATACCCCTAGTATTGATTCAGCGCCTTGGCGATAAAATGCTTGGGCACAGTCGGGCGCGGCACGCGGATTTCGAACCAGCTGCGCACGTCTTCATCCAGCAGATTGCCATGCATATAGTTGTACAGCGCTTTATTCAGGCCACGCCCCATCAGATCGTGATCAATAGGGGTGCGATCGATAAAGCCCACATCGTTTTTGGCAAAAGTGACTTTGGGCAGCGGCACCAGCTCAACGCCGTACTCTTCCGGGTTTTTCCCCACCGGCGAATGCACGGTACAGGCAAAGCGATGAAAGAAGCCCGACTGAATACAGCCGGCGGCAAACAGCTGGCGCACGTATTCCAACGCATCCACGGTGTCTTGCACCGTTTGGGTCGGAAACCCGTACATCAAATAGGCATGCACCAGAATCCCGGCCTGCGCAAAGCCATAGGTCACGCGCGCCACCTGATCAACCGAGACGCCTTTTTTCATTAATTTCAGCAGGCGATCCGACGCGACTTCCAGGCCGCCCGAAATGGCGATACAGCCGCTATCGGCCAAGAGTTGGCATAGCTCCGGGGTAAAGGATTTTTCAAAGCGGATATTGCCCCACCACGAAATCGTGACATTGCGCCGTAACAGCTCTTCGGCCAGCGCTTTAAGCATTTTGGGCGGTGCCGCTTCATCCACGAAATGAAAGCCGGTTTGCCCGGTTTCGGCGATGATGGCCTCGATACGATCCACCAGCATTTCGGCGGTGGTGGTTTCGTAGCGGGAAATATAGTCGAGCGTAACATCGCAAAAGCTGCACTTTTTCCAGTAACAGCCATGCGCGATGGTGAGTTTATTCCAGCGCCCATCGCTCCATAGCCGGTGCATGGGGTTGAGCATATCCAGCAGCGACAAATACTGGTGAATCGGCAGGCCATCCCAGGTGGGCGTGCCCACTTCGCTAAAGGGCACATCCGGCTCGGGCCAATTGATGTATTCGACTTTGCCGGCCGCATTGCGGATAAAGGTGCGCACCAAGCGCTGCGCGCTGCGCTCGCCACGCAAATGCGCCAGCAAGGCCAGCAAAGGGCGCTCGCCATCATCCAGCGTAACAAAATCAAAGAAATCAAACACGGCTGGCTCGGCCAGCTCGCGCAACTCGGTATTCACAAAGCCGCCACCCAGGGCGATTTTCACCTGTGGGGCATGCTGGCGGATCGTTTGCGCAATCCGGAAAGCTGCGTACACCGCGCCGGGAAAAGGTACCGACAGCAGCACCAGCGTCGGCTGATGCCGCGCCAGTGCGGCCAAGGTCAGCGCCTGCAAAGTTTGGTCAACCAGATTGACGGGGGCCGCCAGTGCGGCGGCCAGCGGCGCAAAGCTGGGCTGCGACATCGCCAGCGATTCAGCATAGCGCACAAACTCAAAGCGCGGATCAATCGCTTCGCGTACCACATCAGCCAGATCGTTCAGATACAAAGTGGCCAAATGCCGCGCGCGATCGTAGCTGCCCAGCGCACCAAAGGCCCAATTGAGCGGATCACCCGAGCCATCATCCACATAGCTTTCCAGCGCGGCGAAGCGCGCGCCTTCGGGCAGATAGGTGCGATTGGCAATCCGGTGCGCCAGTGTATTATCGCGCCCCTGCAAAAAGACCATGACTGGGTCAATGGTGCTGTCGTAATGGCTGAAATTGAGCAAGAAATGCTGTACGGCCAGGCTACGCTGCTTGCGCGGCAGCTTTTCGCATTCACGGCGAATCTCGCTGAGCCCTGCGCGGGAAAACAGCCTGAGCACCAGCGCCAACGCGAGGTCTTCCTGCGCCGCAATTTCTTGATTCGCCCGCAAAAAGCCGGTGATATACGCCGTGGATGGATACGGCGTATTGAGCTGCGTCATCGGCGGAATCAGCGAAAGAATGCGAAGTTCAGACATCAGGACACACCAGTAAAAACGCCGCCAGCTGGCGGCGGGATTGTTGCCACAGCGCGGCCATTAGGCCTTTTTCACAAATTCGGATTTGAGCTGCATCGCGCCAAAGCCGTCGATTTTGCAATCGATATCGTGGTCACCTTCGATCAGGCGAATGTTTTTCACCTTGGTACCCACTTTCACCACCGAGGACGAGCCTTTGATCTTCAGGTCTTTGATCACGGTGACCGAATCGCCATCCTGCAGCACATTACCGTTGGCGTCTTTCCAGACTTTCACGACTTCAGCACTGGCGGCAGTATCGGCCGCATTCCACTCGTGGGCGCACTCTGGGCAAATCAGCAGGCTGCCATCTTCATACGTAAACGCCGAGCCACAGGCCGGACAGGGGGGCAAAGCAGACATGCTGATTCCTTGTACAATAATAAAGAGTTCGCCACATTATACCCCGAGCGGACACAACCTCAGGAGCTAAGCGATGGGCATCAATTCCGCCAAGCAAGACGCCAAACGCCTGAAACGCGATCATCAGGAAGCCGGCCACCATGAAGATGAGCTGATCAACGAGGCGCGCCGCACTGCACTCAATGAGTGGCTGAGCCAGCGCAAACAAGATGGCCGCGCCGCCGCGGCGCAGCGCCACCTGGATAAACAGGCACTGCAACAGTTACAGCGCAAAAAGAAATAAGCAGGGTATTGCCGCTCATGCCTTATCTATTAATGACTGCAGGGCTATACCCCACTAGCGCGCCATCAACTGCTCGGCCAGCTCACGCAAATCCAGCACGCTCAGCAAGCGTGTTTGGCTGCCTTGCCCGGCCATTACGCTTTTCCAGTTTTGTGCCTGCGGGTTCGCGTGCAGACGCTGATGGCCACTCTCAAACGCATGCCCATCTTGCGGCGGCCACTCGGCCTCATCAATACTCATCAGCCGCGCTACGCCAAAGCCGATCAGCGTATCGCCGCATTCCACCACCAGCACACTGGCTGTTGGGGTGAGCGTAGGCGGCTCTAAGCCCAGCACCTGCGCGAGCGAGTAAGTCGCAATCGCTCGCCCGCGGTGCACCACCAAGCCGCCGGCATAATCACCGCCGCCCATCATTTGCTCCTGATGCTGCCAGGGCAAAATCTCCACAATCTGCTCGATCGGGGTGCCGACTTCGGCGCATAAATCATAAGTGAGCATCTGGCAGGTGGGGCGCTGTTGGCGGCTACCCGCCAGCCCGATTTCACCTTCGCTACGCATATTCATCCGGCCCAAACCTTGCAGATCGGCTGCGGCCTGCAATGCCGCCACATCCAGCATCAGGTAATAACCCAGTGCGCGGGTTTGCACCGAGGTATTGTGCTCGGGTAACTGCCGGCTATCGAGCACCCCGGCCAAATAGCGCTGCTGTGCAAATGAATGTGCGGGAATCGGCGCCAGCGACAGATCATAGGTCGGCACCACATCGTTGATCTCATCCACCAGAAAAGCTACCAGCCCAGCCGGAAACTGCACCAGAAAGGCCTGCTGATTGGCGTGGCGCAATTGGCTATTCAGCCCCAGCATGCGATACAAATCCACCGCCGGAATACTGCTGCCCGCGTGCTCCAGCACGCCAAGGCAAAACCCGCTGGCGAGCGCCGAATCGCGGTCGATATTCGGCGTGAGTATGGTGGTAAACACCGCATCGGAAGGCATGGCCAGAGGCACACCGCCGCAGCGCATCAGCATGACATAGCTTAGCTCCGCCGCGCGGCCCTCGCCCAGCCCTGCGACCGTTTCAGCGGGCAACACCATCGGTAAATCCGGCAAACGGCTCAAGGCCGCCGGATCGAGCACACTCACCAAAGCCGCGACATCCCGCCGCTGAAAACTACCAGCCAGCAAATGCAGCTGGCCTGTTTGCGCACTAACCGGCTGAAAATCACGCCCC
The DNA here is from genome assembly GCF_000799095.1 of Chitinibacter sp. ZOR0017. NCBI lineage: Bacteria > Pseudomonadati > Pseudomonadota > Betaproteobacteria > Neisseriales > Chitinibacteraceae > Chitinibacter > Chitinibacter sp. ZOR0017. The sequence continues at coordinate 57,405 of NZ_JTLG01000045.1, forward strand.
TCGGGCTGAAACACTCCTTGTACGCCATGTGCCAAAAGGCCGATCAACTGGCCTTCGTGCGCCATGATCACCACGCTTTGCGCGGGCAACTCGGGCGTGCTCAAGCCGAGCACGCGGCGTAAATCCAGCACCGGGATTAAAGCACCGCGCAGATCAATCGCTCCGATAATCCCGCGGGCAGCCGAGGGGTATTCACGCAAACCAAGGCAGGGCGTCACCTCGCGCAAAGCTTGCAAAGGCAAAGCCAGCTGCATCTCATTCAGCAGAAAAACGCCGAATACCCGTTCCAGCTCATTGTTCATGGTATTTCACACTGCGCTGCAGCTCGTCGATCAGCCGCGCCACCACGGTGGCCATTTGCTGTTGTTGCTCGGCGGCTTTGGCAATCTCGCCCGCGCTGCTGCTGCTGCTGTGCACGCTTTGCATAATGCCTTCAAAGTGGCTGGCCGCCACTCGGCTCACTTGCGCCCCCTGATCGACTTGTTGATTCGATTGCTCGATCAGCTGCGTAATTTCTTTCGCGGCCTCCGAGCTGCGCTCGGCCAGCTTACGCACCTCGGCCGCCACCACTGAAAAACCGACGCCATACTGCCCGGCGCGCGCGGCCTCAATCGCGGCATTAAAAGCCAGCAGATTGGTTTGATTGGCAATCTCGCCAATCACCCGCACGATCTCACCCACTTTGTGCGAGCTGTGCTGAATGCGGTCGATGGCTTCAATTGATTTTTGCACCGATTCAAAGCCGGCCTCGGCCGAATGCGCCGACTCTTGGGCCAACATCGAGGCGGTGGCTGAATTCTCGGCCACCCCGCTAATCCCGCCAAGTAGCTGCTGCAACTGCATCGCCATTTCTTTGGTTTTGCTGGCGATTTGTAGCTCTAGCTGCACTTCATCGGTGATGTCGAAGGCATATTTAACGATTTTGGCGACCTGGCCATTCAAATCAAGAATCGGGTTATAGGTAGCCTGAATCCACACATCGCGGCCAAATTTACCCACCCGCTGAAAACGCCCGGACTTGATCTTGCCTTCGTTCAGATCCAGCCAGAATTCCCGATACTCTTTGCTCTGTACATATTCGGGCGCACAAAATACCGAATGGTGATGCCCCTGAATTTCCCGCAGGGTATAGCCCATGGTGGCGAGGAAATTTCGATTGGCAGTGAGCACATTGCCATCCAGATCAAACTCCACCACTGCTTGCCCACGGCTGATCGCATCGACTTTGGCTTTGTACTCGGCGTTTTCCAGCTTGGCCGTGGTGATATCACTGGCAAACTTCACCACCTTCACCGGCTTACCGAGCGGATTAAAGATGGGGTTGTAGCTGGCCTGCAGCCAGACTTCCTTGCCCCCCTTACCAATGCGCTTGTATTCACCGGCCTCATACTCACCCCGCTCCAGGCGCTCCCAAAAGGCTTGGTATTCCGCACTGGCCGCGTGCTGCGGATCGACAAACATGCGATGGTGATGGCCACGAATTTCATCGAGCTGATAGTTCATCAGCTGCAGGAAATTCTGGTTGGCGGTGAGCACACGCCCACTTAAATCGAATTCAATAATGGCATCCGCACGATCAATGGCGCTAATTTTGCCCTCGGCATCCAGCTGCTGCAGTTTGGTGGCCGTGATATCGCTGGTGATCAAAAGTACCTTTTGCAGGCTGCCATCCAAGGCCATGATCGGACTCATACTGCCGGTGAGCCAGACTTCACGCCCGCCCAGCGCCTGCAAACGAAATTCCACGCTCACCGCGCGCCCCTCGCGCAGGCTACGCCAGCTTTCCTGATAGCGCGGGGATTCAATATCCTCGGCAAACATGAATTCACGTTCGGTTTTGCCCACCACTTCTCGCTGCGAATGCCCAAGCACTTTCAGCATATTCTCGTTGCAGGCGGTAATGACGCCATCACGGTCTAGTTCTGCGGTGCAATTACTCAGTGAAATGGCCTCGATCCGCGCAGTGACTTCTTGCGCCGCCGATTTACGCTCGGTGATATTGGTGCAAAATTTCACCACTTTCACGACATGACCATCGATATCAAAAATTGGGTTGTAACTGGCCTGCAGCCAGACCCGGCGCCCGGCTTTGCCAAAGCGCTGATATTCGCCGGTCTCGAATTGCCCTTTGCCCAAGCGTTGCCAGAAGGTGCGATAGGCGGCGCTTTGCACCTCTTCATGCTCGACAAACAGGCTGTGATGCTGTTGCAGCACCTCATCCAGCGTGTAACCCATGATCTGCAGAAAATTCTGATTGGCATGCAACACATGCCCGCCCAGATCGAATTCCACCACCCCTTGCGAGCGACTGATAGCCGCCACTTTGCCATCGTCTTCCATTGATTTTTGCTTGGCTGGGGTGATGTCGGTGGCGAATTTCACGATTTTTACCACCGCGCCATCCGGCCCCTGCACCGGGGTGTAGGTGGCCTGTAGCCAGACCGAGTGGCCTTTGTGGTGCACCCGGCGGTACTCCCCGCGCTGGGCCATGCCGGCTTGCAAATTATTCCAAAAGGTCTGGTATTCCTCGCTCTCGGCGTACTCTGGCAAACAGAATATCCGGTGGTTTTGCCCCATCACCGCCGGCAAACTGTAGCCCATGGTGGCAAGAAAAATCGGATTGGCCGCCAGCACATCGCCCTGCGGGGTGAATTCGATGACGGCTTGCGAGTTGTAAATGGCCTGAATTTTGGCATCGTCTTCCGCCGATTTGGTTTTGGTGGCGGTGATGTCATTAGCGAGCTTGATGACCTTATATGGCTTGCCGGCTTTATCTTTCACCGGTGTATAGGTGGCCTGCAACCATACAGGGACGCCCTCTTTAGTGAGGCGCACAAATTCACTCTGGTGGTATTCGCCTTTGTGGAGCTTGGCCCAGAATTCTTTGTAATCATCGCTTTCTACAAAGCGCGGATAACAAAACATACTGTGGTGCTTGCCCACCAGATCGTCCAGTTCATACCCCAGCAGGTTCAGAAACACCGGGTTGGCATCCAGAATCACCCCATCTAGGTCAAATTCGATAATCGCCTGATTGCGATTGAGAGCCACCAACAGCTCGGCCAGCTCGATCGCGTATTGCTGTTGATTGGCCTGATTTTCAAGTTGCTGCAGGATGGCTTCGTGAGTTTGATTTAACAGCATGGCGAGTTCCTCAACGGGATGTCTGATTCACTATAAATCAGCGTGCCAAAATTGCTGCACTGCATACACGCCCAGTTTTGCGACAAAACAAACTTAGCTAAACACGGTGCCCAGCCCCATATACCCCACCCAAGTAATTACCTATAAGCTAATCTAATCATTGATCATATTGATATACCCAAGCACAAAATCATACAAAGTGGGCAGTTACACCAGCTACTTAGCCGCTATCGCCTCCCACTGCGGGTAATTTTAATTCATCACTACCTTGCATTACAAAGTAGCTTGTTTTACTCTAAATATATCGCCGGATGATGCCGACCTCATCCGCCCTACAGCGAGGACGCATGAAAACGCAATTACGCAAAGGCACATTAGAGATGTGCGTGCTGGCGGTGCTGGCGCAGCAAGATAGCTATGTGTATGAGCTGGTGAGCCGGCTATCGGCCAGCATGGAAATCAGCGAGGGCACGATTTATCCGCTGATGCGCCGCCTGCAGGCCGATGCCTGGGTGAGCACTTATCTCACCGAATCCAGCAGCGGCCCGGCCCGCAAGTACTACCGGCTCACCCCGGCAGGGCAAACCGCGCTGGCGCAGATGCAGCAGGAATGGGCAAGTTTTGTGAGTGAAATCAATCAGGTGCTGCAAGCTCATGCCGCGCCGCAAGGAGTGGATCATGCAACAAACTGAGTTTCTTAATCAGCTGGAAGCCGCTTTGCAGGCCTTACCCGCAGCCGAGCGAGCTGAAATTTTGGCCGATTACCGCGCTTATTTTGCCGATGGGCTGGCCGATGGCCGCAGCGAGGCGGAAATTGCCGCGGCGCTGGGCGAGCCGGCGCGGCTGGCGCGCGAGCTATTGGCCGAACGACGCCTGCAAAGCTGGGAAGCGCATAAATCCCCGCGCAATCTGTGGGGAGCGCTGGTGGCGCTGGGCGGTCTTGGGATCATTAATGTGCTACTGGCGCTACCGTATTTGTTGATGCTCACGGTGTTATCGAGTTTATGGCTGGGCGCGCTGGGCATTACATTCGCCGGTTTACTGCTCACCGGCACTTGGGCCACGCAAACCGTGTTTGGCTGGCCCAGCCTTAATCACAGCTGGGCCACTGTGGCGCAGGATGAAACCGGCTGGCCATGGGCGGGCCGGCAAGCGGGTGAAATTTGGGCCAGCGGCCCGGCCGGTGAATCGGTGCATATTCAGCGGCAAAGCGATGGCCAGGTAATTATTCAGGCCACCGATGGCGACGATGAGCTGCATATCCGCCGTGACGCCAGCGGCACGGTGCAGGAGATTCGCGCCAGCGATGGAGAAAACGTGCTCAATATTGGCGGCTGGATGGGGCCAACCCCGGGGGCGCTGCTGGCCACTGGCTTGGGTCTGCTACTGTTGGGTGGTTTTGGTGTGGTGGTCGGTGGATTGATTTTGCGCGCCATCTGGCGTGGCACTGGGCGCTGGCTCCGCTGGCAAGCCGAGTTGGTCAGCGGACAAACGCATCAATCAGCAGTCTAAAACTCAACCACAGGGTATATAGCTACAGTCATTGATTTAAAAAGGCTGCACCCATATACCCTATTTGTTTTTATGCACCCACGCTGACCAGCCGCTAAACAGGCTCGGCGTACGGGCGGCAATGGCGCTGCGGTGCCAAGGGTTTTCTTCCCAGTAGCTGTCATGGAATAGGCAGCCAACTTCACCGCCGGCTTCCAGCAAGATCAACACCCCGGCCGCGTAATCCCAGAGTTTTTGCGCGCCATGCAGCATGACATCGGTGCGGCCAGCGGCCAGCCAGCACCAGTCGATAGTGGAGGCGCCAAAATTGCGGTGGCTGTGATAGGGGTTTACCGTCACCACCCGCGTTGCCAGATGGCCTGACAGCCATTTGGTTTCGATGGAGGCCATGGCTTGCTTCAGTGGCTTATCGTCTTGCACTAGCGGCAGCCGATCATCATTTAGCCAGGCGCCGGCACCCGCTTCGGCGGCAAAACATTCATCCAGCACCGGCAGATACACCACCGCCAACACCGGGCGCTGTTGCTGAAACAGCGCAATCGAGACGGCAAAATACGGTAAGCCATGGGCGAAATTACTGGTGCCATCAATCGGGTCGACAATCCACAAGCCATCGGCGTGCGCCGCCCACAGCGCTTCTTGCTGATCCTGACTCATTTCCTCACCCAATACCGGGCAATCGACCAACTGCGGCAGCAGGCGTTGCAAGGCGGTTTGCGCGGCCAGATCGGCTTCGGTAAACAGGCTGCCATCGTGTTTGATCTCGGCCGCTACTTTACGAAAACGTGGCATCACTTCGGTGGCGGCGACTTCGCGGGCGATCTGGATCAGGGCTTGCAGCCGGGCACTGGGCTGGGCAGAGGTAGACTTCACGGGCAGGTTTTCCACAGGCAATCAGCGAATACAACAAAGGCTCATTGTATGCCAAAAACGTAAAAAACCCGCGCTGCTTTCGTCAGCGCGGGCTAGGGTATTTCCCAGCGGCGGCGGGCACCGCTGGTCACCGGTCACTGGCTTAGTAAGGCCATTTCCAGTTTTTAACTTCTGGCATGTCATCGCCCACTTGAGAGATGTACTGTTCGTGCTCAACCAGTTTGTCCACCAGTTTTTGGCGAACATGGGCACCGATTTTTTGCAGTTTAGGTACACGGTCGATCACGTCGATAGCCAGGTTGAAGCGGTCCAGCTGATTCACCACCACCATATCGAATGGCGTAGAAGTTGAACCTTCTTCGATGTAACCACGAGCGTGGATGTTGCTATGGCCGTTGCGACGATAAGTCAGACGGTGGATCAGCCATGGGTAACCGTGGAAGGCAAACATCACTGGCTTGTCAGTGGTGAAGATCGCGTCGAATTCGCGGTCTGACAGGCCGTGTGGGTGCTCTTCTTTCGGTTGCAGCGTCATCAGGTCACACACGTTCACAAAGCGGATCTTCAGATCTGGGAAGTGTTGACGCAGGATGTCGGTCGCAGCCAGCGCTTCCATGGTCGGGATTTCACCGGCACACGCCATTACTACATCTGGCTCGCCGCCTTCATCGTTAGATGCCCAATCCCAGATACCCAGACCTTTGGTTGCGTGTTTGATCGCTTGATCCATAGTCAGGTATTGCAGTGCTGGCTGTTTACCGGCTACGACCACGTTCACATAGTGACGTGAGCGCAGAACGTGATCAGTTACAGACAGCAAGGTGTTGGCATCAGCTGGCAGGTAAACGCGGATCACTTCAGCTTTTTTGTTCACCACGTGATCGATAAAGCCTGGATCTTGGTGAGAGAAGCCGTTGTGGTCTTGACGCCATACGTGTGAAGTCAGCAGATAGTTCAGTGACGGAATCGGTTTACGCCAGTTGATGTGGCGAGTGGTTTTCAGCCATTTCGCGTGCTGGTTAAACATCGAATCGATCACGTGGATGAACGCTTCGTAGCAGCTGAAGAAGCCGTGACGACCGGTCAGGTTGTACGCTTCGAGCCAGCCTTGGCAAGTGTGCTCAGACAGAATTTCCATCACACGACCATCTTGTTTCAGATTGTCGTTGTTGTTCACACCGTCCACTTCGAAGTGGTTAGCCAGCCAGTTTTTACCTGAGTACTCAATGGTGGCGTTCCAGCGATTCGATGCAGTTTCATCTGGGCCGAAGATACGGAAGTTTTTCTCGGCTTCGTTTTCTTTCATCACGTCAGCCAGGAAGTTACCCATTACACGGGTCATTTCCGCATTCACAGTACCTGGTTTGTCAAACTTCACTTCGTAGTTACGGAAGTCTGGCATTTTCAGGTCTTTCGACACTTGGCCATGCACGACTGGGTTGCTACCGATCCGTTTCTGACCTTTAGGTGCAATCGCTACCAGCTCTTCTTTCACAGTACCGTCTTCATTGAAGAGGGTATTGATTTGGTAAGATTTCAGCCAAGTTTCCAGGTTTTGAACGTTTTCGCCATCGATATCAGAGAATGGCACTTGGTGGCTGCGCCAGTAATCTTCGACTTTCTTGCCTTTGATTTCTTTCGGGCCAGTCCAGCCTTTTGGCGTACGCATGATGATCATTGGCCAACGTGGGCGAGTGATCATTTTGCCGGCAGCCAGTTCTTCTTTGGCTTTAGCGCGAATCGCGGCAAATTTGTCCATACACAAGTCCATGGCAGCAGCCATTTCTTGGTGGATGTCGTTAAAGCTTTCTGGTTTTTCGTTGAAAGTTTCAGTTTTCAGTTCAACGAAGATCGGCTCGTAACCGTAACCGGTAAACAGGGCCGTTACTTCTTCTTTATCCATCCGGGCCAGCAGAGTCGGATTGGCGATCTTGTAACCATTCAGGTGCAAGATAGGCAGTACGAAACCGTCGTTGATCGGGTGGATGTATTTAGTAGAGTGCCAAGAAGCCGCCAACGGGCCAGTTTCAGCTTCACCATCGCCCACCACTGCGAACACAACTTGATCTGGATTATCCAGCGCAGCGCCGTAAGCGTGAGATACTGAGTAACCCAGCTCGCCACCCTCGTGCATTGAGCCTGGGGTTTCTGGGGCTACGTGAGATGGGATGCCACGTGGGAAAGAGAACTGTTTGAACAGACGCTGCATACCGGCTTCGGTGCGGTCGATGTTCGGGAAGAACTCTTCGTAAGAACCTTCAACCCAAGTGTTGGCTACGAAACCAGGGCCACCATGGCCAGGGCCAGTGATGTAGATCGCGTTGATGTCGCGGTCGTTAATCAGACGGTTAGCGTGCACGTAGATGAAGTTCAGACCTGGTGTAGTACCCCAGTGACCCAACAGACGTGGTTTGATGTGTTCACGTACGAGCTTTTCTTTCAGCAATGGGTTATCCAGCAGGTAGATCTGACCAACTGAAAGGTAGTTGGTTGCCTGCCAGTAACGATGCATTTTGTCGAGCAATTCTGCAGATAACGGTTGTTGAGCCACGATACACCTCTTTTCTAGGTTGTGTTGAGTGTCTGAAGTGAGGAGCTTTTGTATCTCCTTACCCGATGGAGCCAGTATACGTAGCCCGTTCTGCCGGCTACTGATACAAATCAAAAACTGCGTTGGCAACTGCCCTAGCAGGCTGCGAATCGTTGATACAACGCAAAAAACCGGGCTCTGCGTGTAATTTTGTTACCGTCTGGGCGGCTAATTCGCCGCGCGCAAACAACAAAATCCGATTTTCCCTCCATCTGCACCACGTGTTCTGCGCGCTATCGCTAGCGCGCAGGGCAGCGCCTATTGAGCGTGCCATCAGCATATTACAAGACCATAACAAGCAAACTCAACGGATTATTAACACAAATCAATCGCAATACTGACACACAACAAAAGCACGCCAACTCGCCTGCCGCCCAGACACAAAAAAGCCCACCAATGGCGGGCTAGACTGCTGACAACCCCACTCGCGAAGCGAGACTCCCCCTCAAAGAGGGGGCGGAAGGGGTGGGAATAGAACATCAAGGCTGCAGTTTCAAAGCCATATTGCCTAGGCTCGGCTCTGCCGAGACTGGAAGAGTGTGGCCCTGCCACTTTGTCAGCAGCCTGAGCCCGCCACTGGCGGGCTTGGGTTTGCTGCACGCCACGGCTAGCGTGGCGTGTGGTGCTTAGTAATGGAAGAACACCAGTGTCATCAAGATATACACCGGCAGCAGGCAGCTCACTGACCAGGCCATATACCCAAAGAAGCTTGGCATTTTCACGCCCCGATCTTCCGCCACCGCTTTCACCATGAAATTGGGCGCATTGCCGATATAACTCATCGCACCCATAAACACCGCACCAGCGGAGATGGCCATTAGCGTGCTGGCCAGTGGGCCCATCATATGTGCAGCATCACCGTGCGCCAGATTAAAGAACACCAGATACGTGGGCGCATTATCCAAAAATGCCGACAACAGCCCGGTAAGCCAGAAATACATTGCATCATGTGGCGTACCGTCGGGGTTGCTCACCAGCTGCACCAAACCGGCCATGGCGCCAGCCGAGCCCGCTTTCAAAATCGCCAGTGCCGGAGCCATGGCGACAAAGATCCCGGCAAACAACTTGCCCACTTCCTGCATCGGGCCCCAATTAAAGTCATTGCCCGCCCGCACTTGCGCCGGTGTGATTTTCAGCGACAGCAAGGCCACGGCCAGCAAGCCCAGATCGCGCACCAGATCTTGCAGCGCCAGCTCCACTCCAAACACCGACCATACCAGCCCCGGCCGCCACATCCCTGAGAGCAAGACCAACCCCACAATCGCGCCCAGCAGCCAGAAATTACGCTTGCCATAGATTTTCAGCGCGCTATCTGGGGTTTTATCCACCGGCAGTACGCCTTCTTTGGTGAAGTAATGCCGATCCAGCAGGTAAAACAGGCCCAGCAGCAAGGCGGAAGTGAACGCCACAGGCGCAGCCATATGCTCGACCGTCCACATGAAATCCACGCCTTTCAGAAAACCCAGAAACAGCGGCGGATCGCCCAGCGGTGTGAGACCACCGCCCACATTGGCCACCAGAAAGATAAAGAACACCACCACATGCACATTATGCTGGCGGTTATCGTTGGCCTTCAGCAGCGGGCGGATCAGCAGCATCGCCGCGCCCGTCGTACCCATTACCGAGGCCAGCACCGTGCCCAGCGCCAAAATACCGGTATTGAGCTTGGCCGAGCCATGCAGATTGCCCCACACCAAAATCCCGCCCGACACGGTATACAGCGCAAACAGCAGCAGCAAAAATGGAATATATTCTTCCAGCAAGGCATGCCACAGCACCCCGCCCATCGCTGGCCACCCCGCCAGCAGCGCATAAGGCAGCGCAAAGGCCGCTGCCCAGAAAGCCGCCACCTTGCCAAAATGGTGATGCCAGAATTTCGGCAAGAAAATCGGGCACAGCGCAATCGATAATAATAAGCCGGCAAACGGCAACATCCACGGCAATGACAGGGATGCCCCATCCATCTGCGCGGCCTGCGCCAGCGCTGGGCACAGCGCCAATAGCGCAGTAGCAAACTTCCACATTTTTCTTCTCTCCCAAATACCATAGAGCCGTATCATGCTGCAGCACAATACGGCTCTAGGTTAGCTAGGCATACCCCTGCAGATACGCCTTTCCTTGCCCCAATCAGGGCTGGATAAACTCGATTTTATAGCCATCCGGGTCTTCGACAAAAGCAATCACGGTTGTGCCATGCTTCATCGGACCGGGCTCACGGCTTACTTTACCGCCCTTGGCGCGCACTGCTTCACAGGTGGCATAGATATCGTCGGTTTCCAGCGCGATATGGCCATAACCGGTGCCCAGCTCGTAGCTGCTGGTATCCCAGTTATGCGTGAGTTCCAGCACGGTATGGCTGGCTTCATCACCGTAACCGACAAACGCCAGCGTAAAACGCCCTTCCGGATAATCTTTCCGGCGCAAGAGCTGCATGCCCAGCACCTCGGTATAAAACGCAATTGAGCGCTCCAGATCACCGACCCGCAGCATGGTATGTAACATTCGCATCTTTTTTCCTCGTTCAACGAAAAGCGGCCACGCCGATTTTCTCAATGGTGGCAGTAGTTTACCGTGAAGCGCGCTGTTGCGCCCGCACCAATACGGCAATTTTTTTACAGAAATTCGCGCAAAAGTGTTGACGGGCGGCCAAATATCCTTATAATTCGCGCTTCTGTATGCAACGACACGGGTCGGTAGCTCAGTCGGTAGAGCAGCGGACTTTTAATCCGTTGGTCGTGGGTTCGAATCCCACCCGACCCACCAAGCGTTCCATACATCCCTCTGGGTCGGTAGCTCAGTCGGTAGAGCAGCGGACTTTTAATCCGTTGGTCGTGGGTTCGAATCCCACCCGACCCACACGAGATTCTGCAAAAAGCCTCAACTTAGGTTGGGGCTTTTTGTTTTTCAGCGCTGCAAGTGCTCATCTCTCATTCAGGCCAAACCAGCCTTACCTGCGCTCAATCTAATTTTCCGGTTCGCGACCCAGCGGCAGCGCGAGGATGAATTTGGCACCGCCGGCGCGCGCGCCCGTTTCTACCCACACATCACCGCCATGCAAACGGGCAATCCGGCGCGTAATCGCCAGACCAAGGCCCGCGCCTTCGCTGGGAGCGCCGGCGCCTAAACGCACGAGCGGGGTAAAAATGCGTTCACGCTCGCTCTCCGGCACGCCGGGCCCGGCATCTTCGACGATCAGATAGCCATATTGCGCATCCTGGGCGCTCGTTAGCCAGACCGGCGCCGCCCCGTGGCGCAAGGCATTGGCCACCAGATTGCGCAAGGCGTACGGCAACAAAGCCGGATCAGCCCATAGCGTCAGATCTGCCGGCCATTCATCGTGCAAACCTGCAAAATCCTGCAGCACCGTACGCAGCATGGCGCGATCTACCCGGCTGCAACGCTGGCTAGGCTCATACATTTCCAGACTGGCATAGTGCAACACCTGCTCCAATAAAGCCTGCATTTGCCGAATATTAGCCTCCAGCCCAGCGCTGGCAGCGCTCGGGTTGACCTGTAATTGCTCGAGCTGGAAGAACATCCGCGCCAGCGGCGTGCGTAATTCATGCGCCACCGCATGCAATAAATCGCGCTGGGCGGCGAGTAATTCGCTGATTCTGGCAGCCAGCAAATTCATCCGCGCCGCCAGCGGATACAAGGTAGAGCTCGTCGGCAGCGCCTCGATGCGGGTGGCCAATGCCCCATCCCCCAATGCCTCGACAGCCCGCTGCAAAGTTCGCACCTCGCGCCAGTAGGGCCGGATGAGCGCCAGATACAGCCCGCCTCCAGCCAGCAAAACAAAACACAAGCCAGCCAGCAGCACAGAATCGAGTAGCGGCGGGATTTGCGGCATTTGCAGGCGCATCACCCACGGCGTATCCCCCAAACGCTGATACACCTGATCCGCCACCCCGTAGCCCGCAGCCGGATACAGCAATTCGCCTTGCCGCAAGCGGCTTTGTTCAGCAGGGGAAAAATCGGCCAAGGGCAACAACTGCAGCTTTACCTCGCCCAGCGTGTGCTGCAGGTGGCTCAGTCGCTGCGGCAAAGCATGCGGGCTATTAGGGTCGAGTAATTGCTGCGCAATCAGGCGCAAAGGGCCTTGGTAGGTTTGCCGGGCATAGTGCTGCTCGCGCCCCGCCAAAAGCTGATCATAAACCGCACCAGCCACGAGCGCCGCCAGCCCCAACACGGCCGCGGCCAGCAAGAGCTGGCGCAAAGTAGGCCACCACAGCCGATCACTCATGCCGCCACCTCGGGCAACAACATATAGCCCTGACACCAGACTGTTTTGATTTTTTCGGGGGATTTAGGGTGATCGCCCAGTTTGCGCCGCAGCCGCGACACCACTACATCAGCAGAGCGATCTAGGCCGTCAAACTCAATCCCGCGCAGGTATTGCAGCATGGTGTCGCGGCTCACCGCCTGGCCGGCATGCTCGGCCAGCAGCCAGAGTAATTCAAACTCGCTGTGTGTTAGCTCCAGTGACTGGCCACCCAGCGTGGCGCGGCGGCAGCTGCGCTGCAAATGCAATTGCCCGCGCGTGAGCTCAGCCAGCGGTGCCGGCTGGGCCCGCCGCAACAACGCCTGAATGCGCGCCAGCAACACCCGCGGCTCGACGGGCTTCACCACATAATCATCGGCCCCGCTTTCCAGGCCATCAATCTGATCCAGATGCTGATTCCGCGCGGTGAGCATCAACACCGGCAGATTGGAGATACCGCGCACCAGCCGGCAAACACTAAAGCCATCCAGCCCCGGCAGCATCAAATCCAGCAATAGCAGATCGGCGCGCTGCTGGCGCAGCCAGGGCAAGACTTCGTCGCCCCGGCTTAAATGGCTGAGCTGATACCCTTTGGCGCGCAGGTAATCGACGATCAGTGCGGCGAGCGCGGCATCGTCTTCCACCAGCAAAATATGTGGCATATGTGCATGACGGTGTACTTGAGATAGCGCCGACTATAGCGCCGGCAGATGACAGGCGACAAATCCAAGTTGTTTCGGTTTTTCACATCCATTCACATCTTCACACAGGCAGTGCGGGCGGGGCTGGCTAGCATGGCGATGTCATTTCACCGGAGCCTTCTCATGTACCCAACCCTTTTGCTCGCCAGTGTGGCGGCCGCCTTACTCAGCGCCTGCGGTGGCGGCTTACCCACCCCGGGCACTACCCCTGCCCCGAGCCAAGCGCCAACACCGGCCCCCAGCCCTAGCCCCGCACCGCTGACGGCGGCAGGCGTTTGGCTGGCCCCCGCCTATGGCTACGTACTGCAAATCACCCCTACGCCACAGGGCTATCGCTGGGCGCGGTTTGATTACACCTCACAAGGCTGCCTGCTGAGTGAAACCCAGCAACTGCCGGCCAGCGAGCTGGCGCTGCGCTTGCAGATCGACCCGGCCCAGCGGCTGGCGCAATATCGTGAAGCCGGTCAGGTTTACAGCCCCGGCATCGAGTTTGCCCCCGCCAGCGCCTTGCCCACGCAATGCAGCGAAGCGCAGCGCCGCCGCACCGTGGATGAGGCCGGCTATCGCGCCGACCCGAATGCCGATTTACAGCTTATCTGGCACACTTTTGCCGAGCATTATCATGATTTCCACCTGAGCCAGACCGATTGGCGGGCGCTGCGCCCCGCTGCTAATGCTTTAGCTGCCAGCGCGGGCGATGCCGAAGTGTTTGCTGCCGCCTGCACGCTGACCAGCGCGCTGCAAGATGGGCATGTCAGCATTTTTTATGGCGAAGACAGCTGCACCACCACCCGCAAACCCATGCTCAGCGATCTGCTCGCCGAGGAATACGCCAGCCAGCAGCAATGGACACCGCCGCTCAATCCAAGCCAGCAGGCCGCGCTGCAAGACTATGTCAGCCAAGGCATTCAGCAGCGCAAAGCCCTGCCAGCCCTGCGTTATGCCCACACTGGCACGGCTGGCGCCGCGGCCAATCAACAACTGCAATGGTTTATCACTGCGGAAGGCTATGGCTATCTAGCCATTCACCAGTTATCGGGCTTCAGTGCGCAGGACACACTGGCCAGCGATGTGGAGGCGCTGGAAGCCGGTCTCGCGCAAGCACTGCAGCAACTTGGCCAGACCAAGGGGCTGATTATTGATTTGCGCTACAACTCCGGCGGCTACGACGAAACGGCGCTACGGGTGATGCGCCGGCTACTGCCTGCGGCGCAAACGCTGTTTAGCAAACAGGCGCGTCTGGGCGAAACACGCACCGCTTTGCGCCCAGTGCGCCTCAGCCCGGCGGAGGGCAGCTACCGCCAGCCGATTGCCGCGCTGATCAGCAATAGCACGTTTAGCGCGGGCGAAATTTTGGCACTGTCTTTACGCAACCGGCCACGCACGGTATTGATTGGCGAAGCCAGCGGCGGCGCGCTCTCCGATACCTTGGTGAAACGCACCAGCGGCAAGGTGAATTTCAGCCTCTCGAACGAGTTTTACTATTCACCTCAGGGGGAATGGTTTGAAGCGCGCGGGGTGCCGGTGAGCATCCCCGCCGCCCTGCCCAGCAGCGCTGATCTTGCCCAGCTGCACGACCCCGGCATGGTGGCGGCGCTGGCTTGGCTGCGCCAGCAATAGCGGGGTATTGGCTGCAAAGCTTTAACAGAAATAGCTTTGATCGCAATACCCAAGTATGTATCAGCTAATCGTAAAAAACTCGAATAGCTCGTAGCTGGGGGTTTGCTCCAGCAGCCGGCTGGCGCGCAAAACCTGCTCGCCAGCGGCACTGTGCAAATGCAGCTCGCGCATTGGGCCAAAACTACCGCGCGGGGCGATCAAGAGCGCCGGACGTTCCATCTGTGGCCAGGGCGGCAGCGCCAGGCAATGCAAGGGCGCCGCCCCGGCCACCACCGGACTGAGCTGCAACAGCGCCGGCCACGGTGACAGCGATAGAATCTCAATACCGATCTCGGTGCTTTCGGCTTCCAGATCGACGGTTTGCCAGCGCACCGCCGCCAGCAACCAGCCCACCTCGCGCTGATCGCACACCAGCAGTGCATCCCCCACCCGGCAAGGCAAATGATCGCCTTCGATACTCAGCCGCAGGGCATAGCCGCCCGCCCCCGCGTTCAGAATTTCCCAATACGCCGGGCCTGCCGCATCCCGGCCGCTTGGCGCGCGACGTAAGGGCGCAGCGTCGGCCAGACTGAGCGGCTGGCCGGCATTGAGCTGCACCGCGGCCTGACGCAGGCCATACAGCACCGCGAGGCTGCCTTGCTCGGGCTGGCGCGGGGCCGCCCGGCGAATGTGGTTATCAAAACGGCGCGCGAGCTTGCGCCAGAGCAACACCGGAATCTCCGGCTGCACGCCGTGGTGTAGTTGATCGTTTTCGATGCGCTCGATAATGCGGGTAAGCTGGCGCAATAGCGGCCCGGTTTCCAGCCACAGCGCGATCCCGGTTTGCGGGTCGACTTCCTGATGCGGCAAGACCGGGGGCAAATCTTGATCCAACAACAGCAAAAAGCCCGTACGCCCGGGCGCTACATCACCCAATTTGCGGATTTCGCAGCTTTCGGTATCGGTTTGGATAATGCGGCGGATTTGCAATTGCTCGAGGCTACTAAACGCCGGCAGATTGGCCAGCGAAAGCAGCAGGCATTCTTTGTACAGCAACAGCATCGGCGAGGGCGGCGCCGTGCTGATCAGCTGCAAACTGATATCGCCACGCGTGACGGCGTATTTGAATAAGGTATGCAGCTGCAGCCACACGCCATCCGGCACCGGCGTATAGGCGCGCTGGCAAGCCCAGATCAGGGCCAAATAGGTACTGAATAAATCCACCAGCACGGCGACTATCGGCTTGCGGCCCAGATAAAAGCGCGCTTCGGCCAAGTCACGCAGAGTGTGCTTCAGGCCATTGGCCTGCTCCAGCAACAGCGCACACAAAAAGCCCAGCTCTTGCTTAGTGCGGCCCATCGGCTGCTTGCTCAGCGCCTGCTCGGGCTGAATTAGCCGCGCCAGCGTGGCGATGATCGGCTGGTAGCGCTGCATCAGCTGATAGCGCAGCTTGGGCTCCAGCTGGGTGCGATTTAATTGCACCAGCTGATCGAGCACCTGGCTGGCGCTGCTTTGGGTGCTTAAGAGCTGCAAGGAGCCCAGCCATTCTTCCAGCGCATGCGGATCCCGATCCAGCCGGCTGGCGGGTTGCTGGGTGATTTCCGGAGTGATTAATGCCTCAAGCACAGCGTGTATGCCTTATTGCGCAGCGCGCAAACCAAAGAGAGACGCCAGTATGCGAGCCTCGCTCGCCGTATGTCATTGGTATTATGCCGTAAATACCTAGAGGCCAGCTTGTCGCACCGCAAGTGATGGCCTGCGCTGCAACTTAGCCTTGTGCGTCGATATCCTGCAGCGACTCTTCGCCTTTGGTGGTGAGGAAATGGCCGACTTGATCAGGGCGCACTTCCAAATGGCCTTTGCGCAGCAGAAAAGCCAGCGCCTCGCCATGCGCGCGAGCAGTTGGGTCGGCTTTGAGTTTGCGCAGGGTTTCCACGCATAAATGCGAAAACAAATACTCGCGCCCTTGCGGGGTGATTTCCAAAATGCCGGTTTTGCGCGCATAGGCCGCCAGCTTATTGCCGGTGAGTGCCCGCACATTTTTGAACACATTGTGGCTCAGGCGGGTGCTGGTCAGGCCGCGGCTCACTTCGATCAGGGCCGCCAGCTCGGCTTTGGATAATTTAAGACTCATACAGATTCATCCGATAACTTTGCCCCGCATGATACGCGCTTTCGCCCCGCCACTGCGCACCACTACGCCCCAGCGGCAGAGGGCATCGCCTACCCTGGGGCCCTCGTCAGTATTCAGCCCCATATACCTAGGCACGTATAACCCCGAAGGCACCATTTTTATTTGCCTTAAAGCATATACCCAGTAAAAACCCGCCAATAGGCGGGTTTCGCAGTGTAATAACAAATCCCACTCGCGCAGCGAGGCTCCCCGCAAGGAGGGGACGGGAGGGGTGGGTATAGAACATCAAGGCTGCAGATTCAAAGCCTTATTGCCTAGGCCCGGCTTGGCCGAGACTGGAGGAAGAGTGCGCTTCTACTTTGTTAGCAGCCGAAGAAACCTGCCAAACGGCGGGTTTCTTCGGCTTCAGCGGCGCAACGCGCCGACAAGCTTAGAGGGCAGCGGCGAAAATCGCGCAGACTTCGTCAAAGCTTGGCTGTTTCGGATTGGTCAGACCGCAGGCATCTTTAAGTGCATTTTGGGCCAAGGTAGGAATATCTTCCGCCTTGGCGCCCAGCTGGCCCACGCCGCTTGGGATGCCAATATCGGCCGCCAGCGAACGAATCGCATCCAGACACACATCCGCAGCAGCATTATCCGAGAGGCCGGCGACCGATTCACCCATCGCGCGGGCCACATCGCCCAGCCGTTTGGCAGCCACCTGCTTGTTATAGGCCTGCACATGCGGCAACAAGATGGCATTACACACGCCGTGCGGCAAATCGTAGAAGCCCCCCAGCTGATGCGCCATGGCATGCACATAGCCCAGCGAGGCATTATTAAACGCCATCCCGGCCAGGAATTGCGCATAGGCCATTTGCTCGCGCGCTTCCAGATCTTGCCCATTGGCCACCGCGCGGCGCAGATACTGGCTGATGATTTCTACTGCTTTGAGCGCACAGGCATCGGTAATTGGCGTCGCCGCAGTAGATACATAGGCTTCGATCGCGTGCGTCAGCGCATCCATCCCGGTGGCAGCAGTCAGGCCAGCGGGTTTCAGCAGCATTAGCTCTGGGTCGTTCACCGACAGAATCGGCGTGGTGTGTTTATCCACAATCGCCATTTTCACATGCCGGGCTTCGTCGGTAATGATGCAGAAGCGGGTCATTTCGCTGGCCGTACCGGCGGTGGTGTTAATCGCAATCAGTGGCAGTTGAGGCTTGGCCGAACGATCCACGCCTTCGTAATCTTTGATACTGCCGCGATTCACGGCCACCAGGGCAATCCCCTTGGCACAATCATGCGGCGAGCCGCCACCCAGTGAAATCACGCAATCACAGCCGTTTTTCTGCAATAGCGCCAAGCCGGCTTCGACATTGCCGGTGGTCGGGTTGGGCTGAACACCATCAAACACCACACTGGCCACGCCGTATTCAGTCAAGAGGCTTGTCACTTTTTGCACGATACCCACCGCCACCAGCGGCACATCGGTCACGATCAGGGCTTTTTGATAACCATAGGACTGGATGGTTTTCGCGGCATCGGCCAAACAGCCAGCGCCCATCAGATTCACGGTTGGAATAAAAAATGCAGTGGTAGTCATGAGAAATCCCCTTTCAGGATCTGGATCAGGTGTACCCAGCCTACGCCCAGTTTCACTGTAAGAATTTGCGCCAAAGCAAACCCTGCTGACGTCGATTTAGCGAGCGTGCATTTATCCACATTCGCGCCTTGGCGCTAGCAAAATCGCGGTCTGCCAAGCAATACGGCAAAGCATTTAGCTGGCCAATTCGCGCAAAGCGTCGCCGATCTGCCACAGCCGGGCCATGCCGTAGTCCATCGCCCGGCACTACCGCTGATAATGGGCAAAACTGTGATGGAAACCCTCGGAATGAACTGTACCGGTTGCGGTGCGGCGCTCGCGATCGATGCGCTGGTTTGCCCCTACTGCGGATTGCACAATGCGGTTGACCTATTGGCGATCCGCGATTTCAAAGTGCTGGCTGAACACAGCGAACTGCGCTGCCCGGCAGGCTGCGGCGATCTGCGCTTATTGCAACTGGGTGCGGGCCTGCACACCACGGTGGGACACTGCCCCAGCTGCAATGGTCTGCATTTCGCCCCGGGCGCTTTGCAAATTGCCCTCGATAAAGTCGCTGGCCAGGTGCGCGAAATTAACCACGGCCGGCTGGCGCGAATCAAAGCCGAGCGCATCCCGAGCGATAGCGTGCGCTACCGTCCCTGCCCGGTGTGCCAAAAACTGATGCACAGGCGCGCTTTTAGCCCACAGGTACGGATCATCGTCGATGATTGCCATGCCCATGGCCAATGGCTGGATAGCGGGGAATTCACCGTACTGGCCGAATGGCACGAGGCCGGCGGCCAGCAGCTGGCGGCGCAAGAGGCCGAACGCCAACAGCGCATTGCCAGCGTACAGGGCAATCTGCCACCCCCGCCACCCACCGAGCCGACGCCCGTTGGCCAGCGCCCGCTGCCGGATTGGCTCAGTGCGCTCTTGATCGCCGGCGTAATCGCCTGGCTATTTGGCCTGATCTGGCCGGTGTGGCTATTACTCGCTGGTGCAGCAGGCAGCTGGTGGTGGCAACGGCGGGGCTAGTGATATACCTAGCCACGTATACGATCACAGGCTTCATCAGAAAAGGCCTTCATTCACATACCCATGAGGTCCCTGTGCATTGATTGTCCTTTGCGCGGCTTAGCCCTTGTTGCATCAATACCACGCAGCTGGGCGGCCTTTTTCTTTGTAAGCGCCAAGGCCTTCGGTCAGCATGCAGAAAGAAAACCAACATAGAACGCGTCAAACTTACGTATAGCCACGGGCCTAGTGTACGTAGCGGGAGGCAAGCCGCCACAAGGCCACATCAATGCGGCAGACCGTGTAAGCCCAATACGCCACTGACATCAATCCATCAGCAAACGATGATAATCTGCCGTTTATCACTGGCAAGCATCGGATACCCGCATGGCTGAACCCCGTTTCGACACCCCGGTTTTTATCGTGGAAAAACAAAGCACGCCCGTTGATCTGAGCGCGACGCCGTTTTTCTACAACGCCGCCGGCCAGCCCAGCTATGTAGCCAGCTTGCCGGCCGGGGTTACGCCACTGAGCCCGGTTGCCACCGACCCTGCACTGGCGGTGGGGCATGAATATCTGGTGCGCGAGGTGGTGGGCGTAAAGCCCAATGCGCCATATGGCATTGAAACCCAGCTGGGCATGCAGGGCGAGCGCATTACCTACGAGCCGCTGTGGGTAAGCCGCAGCATTGCCGCTGCGTTTGGCATTACGCTGATTGCGCCGGGTGAGGCCATCCAGATCGCGAGCCCGGTGCCAACGCTGGCGCATATCGAATACGAATACGGCGTGTTTGCCGGGCATTGGTCGCCGTATCAGGGCACCGGCAATCAGCTACTGACCGAGGCGTGTACCGATCTGGAGCACCATGATTTTCCGCATGTGTTTGCCTCGACCGATGCCGATTTTCCGCTGGTGATTTCGGTCGCCCGCTATTGGCCGGCGCTGGGCAAAATCCGGCTGGCCGATTTGTGGGTGCCGACGGGCTATGCGCTGTATATTCCGCCCAAACCGGCCGACCCGGCGCTGCCCTGTATTGATCTGCACAATAACCGCAATTCGGCGCGCGCCTGCTGGGGCCAGCTGCACCGGCACAGCATCCACACCGACACCTTATTACAAGCTGAGCATGGCTATTTCTACTGGTACTGGAATGCCATCCCCACCCACCACAGCCACCCGGCCCAACCCGGCTAATGGAGCCCCGCATGCCGCTCGATGAATTACTCACCCCCGATAGCGCCGTGTATAAAACCCTGCTCGAATCGACCAAGGCGATCCCGTGGCGAATCGATTGGGCCACCATGGCTTTTACTTATATCGGCCCGCAGATCGAGCCGCTGCTCGGCTGGGAGCGCGATAGCTGGCTGAGTGTGAATGACTGGGCGGAGCGTATCCACCCCGATGATCGCGAAGCGGTGGTGAATTTTTGCGTGGCGCAATCGCAAAGCGGCATCGATCACGAGGCCGACTACCGGGCGCTCACGCGTGACAATGGCTATGTGTGGATTCGCGATGTGGTGCATGTGGTGCGCAATGCTGCTGGCGAGGTTGAGGCGCTGGTGGGGTTTATGTTCGATATCAGCGAGCGCAAAAAAACCGAAGAAAAACTCTTAAGCCTGCAAAAAGAGCTTGAAGCGCTGTCATTCAAAGATGGCCTCACCGGCATCGCCAACCGGCGCAAATTCGATGCCCAGCTGCATGCCGAATGGGCCAACGCCCAGCGCAGTGGCGAGCCGCTGTCACTGATCCTGCTCGATATCGATTACTTCAAGCAATACAACGATCTATACGGGCATTTGCAAGGTGATGAATGCCTGCGCCAAGTGGCGCAAACTTTGCAGCTGGCCGCGGCCGGCCCGCGCGATCTGGCCGCCCGCTTTGGCGGGGAAGAATTTGTAATTTTGTTGCCTAATTCCGATCACAAAGCGGCGCAAAAAGTCGCCGCGCGCTGCTTGCGACTGATTGATAAATTGCAATTACCCCATGCCAAATCCAGTGGCAGCCACCACATCACCGCCAGCTTCGGGGTGGGCACGCTGCCGGCCGGCGATGCGCGCAGCGCGGCCGAGCTAGTCGCGGCAGTCGATCGGCTGCTTTATCGCGCCAAGCAGCAAGGCCGCCATTGCATTGTGAGCGATCAGGCCAGCGAAGCCTGCACGGCCTAAATACCCCGGCAGGTATTGCTCACAGAGCTAGATAAAACAAGGGCCGGTGAGCAATACACCAGCCTTGTGTTTTGGTGCGCGGCTTAGCGCCCGATCAGTGCATGTACATCATGACTCATGATGGCCAAATACGCCGCCAGACCCAGATACAAGAGCCCGTAGCTAAAGCGATCACCACTGCTGGCCTGATAGTAATGCTGATTAGCCGGATCATGCGGATCAAATTGCCACGCCAGCTTGAGCTGCGGCAAGGCCAACACGGCCACCAGCACCAGCATCGGGCTGGGCCGATACACAAACAGCGCTAGCAAAATCGGCACGCCCAGCAGCCACAGTCGGGGCGACAAAATGGCGGTAATTCGCCCGCCATCAAACGGCGCCAGCGGTATCAGATTAAACAGATTGAGCATAAAGCCGGCATAGGCCAGCGCATAAAACAGCGGGCCGCCGCCGGCACGGGCATAGAAATAACACGCCACCGCCGCCACGGTACCCGCCAGCGGGCCAGCCAGTGCGATATGGGCTTCGGTTTCCACATTCATCGGCTGCGCCTTAAGTTCGATCCACGCACCAACAAAGGGGATAAACGTCGGCGCGCCCACATCCAGCCCCCGCTGGCGCGCAGCAAGATAGTGGCCCAGCTCATGCACCAGCAACAGGCCAACGAAGCCCACGGCATACGGCCAGCCAAAGAACCAGCCATACACCAGCACCGACAGCAGCATG
This sequence comes from Chitinibacter sp. ZOR0017, assembly GCF_000799095.1. Classification (NCBI taxonomy): domain Bacteria; kingdom Pseudomonadati; phylum Pseudomonadota; class Betaproteobacteria; order Neisseriales; family Chitinibacteraceae; genus Chitinibacter; species Chitinibacter sp. ZOR0017. The sequence continues at coordinate 79,685 of NZ_JTLG01000045.1, forward strand.
CTGCCGCCGGTGGTGAGCAATTTGCCCAGCTTTGCGCTGCTTAAAAGCAGCAACAAGAGCTTCATACTTGCGCCGAATCGTCAGATTTACCGCCAAAGAAGCGCCGGATCGCCGCAAAGCCGCCGACCAGCGCCAAACCGATCAGCTTGGCCGATTTCGCCAGAAAGGCGCCAATCACCGCCAGCAGGCCGAGTTTTTTCGCGGCCACCCCACCGACCAGCGCAGCCAGGCCATATTCGGCCACCTTGTCGGTGCTGGCGTTAAAGTCGCTGTAGCGTTTGCCATCGTTAAATTCCAGCGCCGCCAGCAATTGTTTGGCGATGGGTTTTTCTGCCTCTACCGTGCTCATACCGGTCACCAGATTCATACTGATATAGCCTTCGCGGCCTAGGGCATAGGTGTTGTAATTCACTCCTTGCTCGGCATCGCTGCTCGCGCCTTTATCACGGGTATTGGCCGACCAGACCAAGCGATGGCTGGCCGCTTCGTAAGTTGGCTTTTCCACCCAGCCAATCACCTCAAATTCAGGAATACCGCGCTCTTTGCGCATTTTATTGGTTTCTTCGGTGCCTTCTTTCAGGCTGGTGAGGAGCTCGGCCGCATCCCAGTCTTTGGCATCGTCGTCTTTGATGTAGCCTGATTTTTCATAGCTGACATCAATAAACCAGTTTTGCTGCTCATCTTCCGGCATGATCAGGCCCAAGAGATCATCGCCCACCGAATTGCCCATCGCCACCATCAGCGTTTTGGCCTCGGCTTGTGGGATAAACGCATAGCCGGCAGGTAATTTCAGCTTGGCCTGATCAATCAGCCCGATCTCGGCCGGGCCATGCTGAGCCGCCTTGGCTGCGGCCTGATAGGCACTTTGAATCGCCGGATCACTGGCCCACAGCCAGCTACTGCACAGCAAGGCCAGTACGGCCATGAAGAGTTTTTTCATCATCTCACCTTGTTTGGTTTTGGTTTTATGAAAGAAAGATGCTGATCCTGCCAACTGAGTAAGTCAAAATTTAAGCCAACATCTGTCAGACTAAGGGCAAAGTGCGCAACAAAGATCAATCCGCCAGCGCTAAGCTCACCGGCATGGAGACACCATGAAAAAACCCGCTACCGTTCAAGACTATGCCCGCCGACTGCAGCGCGCAGTGGGGCTGATCTGGCAACACCCGCAGCAGAGCTATTCGCTGGAACAGCTGGCCGCGGCCGCGCATTTCTCGCCTTACCACTTCCACCGCATTTACCGGGAGATGATGGGCGAAAGTGTGGGCGCCACCCAGCAACGCCTGCGTTTACTGCAAGCGGCGCGTTCGCTAGGCCAAACGCATGCGCAGCAGCTCGAACGCCTGGCGCGGCGCAGTGGCTACGGTAGCAGTGCCGCCTTTGTACGGGCGTTTGCCGCCAGCTATGGGCATACCCCGGGCGCCTACCGGCGCATGCGGCTACAGGTACTCCAGCGTCATTTACAACAGGAGCCCAGCATGTACCCGATTCGTCTGCATACCCAAACTAGCCCCTTGCCGCTGGCCTTGTGCCCACACCAAGGGCCGTATATCCAGATTGGCGAGGCCTTTGCCAAGCTACAGCTGCACAAAACCAGCCTGCCCGTGAGCCTGCCGCTACGCTGGTTCGGGCTGTATTTTGATGACCCGCAATCGGTGGCACCCGAGCAATTACGCTCGGCCGCCGCGCTAACAGTGAACGCCGATGCGCCACTGCCCGTGGGCATCGAGGCCTTTGCGCTACCGGCCGGTCGTTACGCCGTGCTGGAGCACATCGGCCCCTATAGCGAGCTGGAGCAAGCCTATCAGTGGCTGTATGGCGTGTGGCTGCCGGCCAGTGGTGAGCAGCCGGGCAATGTACCGGTCATCGAGCAATATCTGAATCTACCGATCGACACCCCGCCAACCGAGCTACGCACTGAAATCTGGGTCGCGCTGCAATAACACCCACCACCTGTATTGCCCTACAGGCTTTTAATAACATTGCCTGTAGGACAATACCCTTGATCTCGCTCACTAGCCGGTAGAAATACCGGCCACCTTGCCATGGGCGATTCACGCCCAGCAGGCTACACTGGCGCTCTTGCCCACCTCGCCCCTGCGCCATCATGACTCGCACGATCTACCTGCTCCGCCACGGCCAAACCGAACTGAATGCACAGCGCCGCATGCAAGGCCATTGTGATTCCCCCCTAACGTCACTGGGCCAAGCTCAGGCTCGCGCCATGGGCCGCACCTTGCGCACCCTCATTACCGAACCCGCCAGCTGGCAGCTGGCCGTTAGCCCACTGGGCCGGGCACAACACACCGCACAATTAGTCTGCGCCGAGCTCGGTTTGCCGGCGGCGCATCCGCACACCGATGCGCGCCTCATTGAAGTAGGCTTTGGCGACTGGGAAATGCAGGCGGTCGAGCCGCTGCATGCGCAAAATCCCGAGCTGGCCCAGCGGCCCGATTGGCATTTCGCCGCCCCCAATGTGGAGCCCATGGCGGCCGTGCAAGCGCGGATTGCCGCGCTATTGGCCGACCCTGCCCTCCCCGCGCAACTGATTATCGTGGCGCATGGCTTGTTGGGGCGCTTTATCCGCGGCGCGTATGCGCAGCTGCCGCTGGATGAAATGCTGCAGCAGGAAATGCCGCAAGACGCTTTTTATCGCCTGCAGCATGGGCAGATCGAGCGCATTGCCTGCCTGGACCTGTAATTATCCACAACTTATCGACGGGCTGTGCACGGTTTTATCCACAGTCGCTGCACTGCAACATTACCAGCAGGTTACCGTAAGTCGCTTGCGGACCGGCAAGGCATCGGATACAAACAAATGAACGATGCCAACCCGGAGGTCTGTGATGCGAATAATGGCTAGATGTGTGTTGGCCCTCGCCCTAAGCCCGCTCTGGGCGCAAGCCGCCGGCTGCCAAAAGCCGCTGCGGATGGCGGTCGAGCAATGGCCGCCCTATGTGTATAGCGATGCGCAAGGCAAACCGCGCGGCGTGGATATCGAGATTTTGCAGGCGATCTTTGCCGAAGCCGGCTGTAGCCTGCAGATTGGCCCCGAATTACCACGCAAGCGCCGGCAGGCGATGTTTATCGAAGGTAAAATCGACCTGATGCTGGCCGCCAGCATCACCCCCGAGCGCCAGCAATTTAGCTGGTTTACCGCGCCCTACCGCGATGAATCGGTCAGCCTCTTTAGCAAACCCGAACAAGCAGCCCAATACACCCAGCTCGAAGGTTTTGGCAGTATTTTGCAGCAGCGCATCGCCCTATTGGCCCCGAATGCCGGCTGGTATGGCGAAGACTACAAAAAACACTATTTCTGGCTCAATGAAGCGCGGCTGCTCTCGCCGTTTGAAACCTTTAATCAGGGCGTACGCATGCTGGCGGCCGGTCGCGCGCCTTTATTGCTGGGCGACACCGGCGCCGTACATTTTGAAGCCGGCCAGCAACAAATCAGCGTCTATCAGCTACCCCTGCTGGTAATGAGCGAACCGGTGCACTTTATGCTCAGCAAAAAAAGCGTAAGCCAAGCCGATAGCGAAAAACTCAATGCCGCCCTGCTGCGATTAGAAAAACGCGGCGTACTGAAGAAAATCCGCAGCCAGTATGGTTTAAGTCTGAACGCCGCGGCCCCAGCCAGCCGCTAGGCTGTTTCCTGGCGTGACAGCCTCAACCGTATGCATTGCGCATACTTTCATCGATTGATATTCTGAGTTCAAACTATAGAAAGATCACTCGGAGTATCCCATGCGCCTGTTGCAGCGTTTATCCCTGTTTACCCGTATTTTATTGTGGCTACTGGCCGTACAGCTTTTAGCCATCGTGGTGTTTAGTATCAGCAGCTATCTGGGTAAAGCCGAAGAAGTACGCCATAGCATGGATGCGCGCCTGACCGCCGCGGCCAATTCGGTGCCCTATATGCTGGCCGGCGATTATATCGGCCGCGCAACTCAAGCGGGCAGCATTGCTGACAGCGAATATCGCCAGCTGGTGCGCCGGCTGGGCGAATATTCGCGCCGCGTCGGTTTAGCTTACTGCTATGTACTGACGGTGCGGGATGGCAAGGTGTTTTACATTGGCGATGGCGCCCCCGAGGCCGAAATCGCCGCTGGCAAATACGCCAAGTACTTTGACCAATACGAAGATGCCGCCCCCGCCATCCTGCAAGCCTGGCAAAGTGGCCAAGCACAGTTCGCCGAATATAGCGACAAATACGGCACGTTCCGCTCCGTATTCCTACCGATGCAGCAAAATGGCCAGACCTACCTGATTGGGGTGGACGTCACGATGGCGCAAGTGGCCGAGGCCAAGCAGGCCGAGCTGCTGCGCATTATTCAGCTGGCGATCCTGTGTGTGCTGATTGGCAGTGTACTGGCGTATTTTGCCGCCCGGCAGATTGCGCATCGCCTGCAGCGCTCCGCACGCCGGATTGGCCAGATTGCCGCCCAGCGCGATTTGCGGCAAACCCTGCACGAACAAGGCGGCGACGAAATCGCCGCGATGATGAGCCAGCTGAATCAATTGCTGCAGCTCTTACGCGAGACCTTGGCCAAGGCCGGCCACAGCGCGGCCAGCAATGCCGGCGCCGTGCGCCAATTTCATACCTTAACCGAGCAAATGAACAAAAACCTGCTGCACACCACGCAAAACATGCAGGCGCTCAACCAAGATGTGCAAGCCATCGATCACAGCGCGCAACATTCAGCCACGCTGGCCGCCGCCACGCGCGATCGGGTTAATCAGGCCAGCAGCCAGCTGCAGCAAGCCGGCGCAAGCTTCGGGGCCATGCTCAGCGCCGTGAATGACAATGCCGGCTCGACCGAATCCTTGGCCCATGAGCTGGATCAGCTGGCCCGCTCCACTGGCGACATTACCCGGGTTTTGGATGCGATTGGCGCGATTTCGGATCAGATTAACCTGTTGGCACTGAATGCCGCGATTGAAGCAGCGCGAGCCGGTGAAGCCGGGCGCGGCTTTGCGGTCGTGGCCGATGAAGTGCGCAAGCTGGCCGGGCAAACGCAGCTTTCGCTGCAAGATTCGCGCAGCGCCATCGCCAAGGTGGTGGACGGCATCACCATCACCGCCACCGACATGAGCGATATGTCGGAACGCGCACGCCAGCTGGTGCAAACCGCCGATCAGGCCGTGAGCCATATCCACGAGCTAGTTACCATGCTGCACCAAACCGCCACCGAAGCCAGCGAAGCCGTGAGCGAGGCCGAGCGCATCGAGCAGGCCGTGCACCACATCGCCACCGAGGCCAGCGAGGCGGATCAACAACTGCAAACCACCGCGGGCCACTCGCGGCAGATTCAGGAGATCGCCCGCCAGATTGGCGAGGCCGCCAGCGAGCTGCAGCGCGAATTGCAGCAATTCCAGACCTAAGCATGAACAGGTTGGCGCGGCGGCCCTGCGTGCCGTCGTGCCGCTGTGGCCTGTGGCCTGTGGCGACAGGGGCAATACCTAGCCAGGTATTGCCCGCCAAGTCATACTAAAGATAGCTCAGCGGAAAATACCCCAAGCATCAACGCCGCAGCACCTCGGCCAGCGCCTGCAGCAGCAGCGCGACATTTTCGCGCCGCGCGCCATACCCCATCAGCCCAATCCGCCAGGCTTTGCCCGCCAGCGCGCCCAACCCTGCGCCGATTTCCAGGTTGTAATCGTTCAAAAGCGCAGTGCGCACCGCCGCATCATCCACCCCAGCCGGAATGCGCACGGCATTCAATTGCGGCAGGCGGGCGGATTCTTCCACCAGAAACTCGATGCCCAGTTCGGTCAGGCCGGCCAGCAGTAGCTGATGCTGCTGGGCATGCCGCGCCCAAGCGTGCTCCAAACCTTCGGCCGCCAGCAGGCGCAGGCTTTCGTGCAGTGCATACAGCGCATTCACCGGCGCAGTGTGGTGATAGCTGCGTTTGCTGCCATTGGCATTGCCCCAATAGCCCATCACCAGGGTTTGATCGAGAAACCAGCTTTGCACCGGTGTTTTGCGGGCTTTGAGTTTTTCCACCGCCGCCGGTGAGAATGACAAGGGCGCCAAGCCGGGCACACAAGATAGGCATTTCTGGCTTCCGGAATACACGGCATCAATGCCCCAATCATCCACCCGCAGCTCGATCCCGCCCAGCGCCGTCACGGCATCGACGATGCTGAGGCAACCATATTGCTTGGCCAGTGCGCACAGCGCTTGGGCATCTGAGCGCACGCCAGTGGAAGTTTCGGCATGCACAAAAGCCAGAAAGCGCGCTTGCGGATGCGCTTGTAGCGCCGCTTCTACCGCCTGTGGGTCAACTGGCTTGCCCCATTCGGCATCAACCATCACGGCATGGGCGCCCACTCGCTCCACGTTTTGCCGCATGCGCTCGCCAAACACGCCATTGCGACAGACGATAACGGTTTCGCCGGCCTCAACCAAATTCACAAAGCAGGCCTCCATCCCGGCCGAACCAGGGGCCGACACCGCCAGCGTCATTTCATTGCGGGTCTGAAAGGCGTATTGCAGTAGCGCCTTCACCTCATCCATCATGCCGACAAACAGCGGATCGAGATGGCCGAGCGTGGGCTTGGCTTGCGCCGCCAGCACCGATGGATACACATCCGATGGGCCGGGGCCTAGCAGCGTGCGGCGCGGGGGCTGAAACGGGGCAACTTGGGGCGGGACAAGCAGCATGGCAGGCTCCTGAGCGAAGTAGGCAACAGGCTGATTATGGCGCGCAGGCTGGCGCACGTCACCGGGTTTTTGCTGCAAGTGCACAATAATCGCAGTGCGCATCAAGCCCAGCGGGGCAACACCACGCGCGGCGCTGCGCCGGCCCCGCTAGGGCTGATCGCGGTACAGCTCGTCTTCCGCCACCGGGTTTGGGGTATTGCCATCAGCGCCTTTTTGCATGCGACTTCTGGCGCTATACATCTTGCCGCGTGCTACACATTGCGGTGCAAAAGTGAGAAAGCCGATGTCGGTCGGCAGATCGTCATACACCGCCTCCATCCCGCCTTGCATGCAATAGGTTTCATGCCAGAAACCGGTGCCGCCGCTGTGACGCATAAACTGCTGCCACCATTGGCGGTGCGGCTCGGAACGCGCCCAGCGCTCCAGCGACTCGAAATCGCGCCAGTATTGCCGCATGCCAACATGGGGTGGAAATAAGGAAAACAGCAGGTTTTCATGCCGCAGCAGGCCATCGGGCTGCTGCTCAACCGCTTGAGCAATTTTGGGCCCCAGGCCCAGCAGGGTTTTGAGGCCGGTCCAGGCGTTGACCCGTAAGCCGAGGTAAATTACCACCAGATCGGGGTAGGCCGATAAATCCACGGTACGACGATGTACTTTGCTCATGATTCGCTCAGCGGCAAACAGACCGCCTTAGCTTAAACCAGAAGCAGGGCCGCGGCTGCCGCCGCTCGCCCCGCGTGGCGCGGCCGCCGCAGTAGGCGGTGGTTTAGCTGGCTAGCCCACCGCCCCAGCACCACCGTTTAGCCAATCAGCTGGCGTAGCTGGGTGGCCCAATCCACGCGCTGCCAATCCGGGCCCATCCACAGGGCGCGGTAGCTATCGCCACGGAAACGGCGATCCACCTCCACCAGCACATGCACGCCTTCCGGGCGCGGGATGCAGGTGACCTCGACTTCCTGTACGCCGGTGAGGCCGCCAAAGCCGCCCTGCGTCGGGCGGAATTCGAATTCCTGATAACAGCCCAGCGAGCTGTAAATATCATTGACGCGCACGGTGCCGATTTCGACATCGGTGCTGGCGTGCATATAGCCCAGCTGGCCCAGCGCAGCGATCAGTGCCTGCATTTGTGGCAGCGGCCGGACATCGAGAAAATCACGGTCTTTGGCATCGATCGCCGCGGCAATCGCCAGATCGGTATGCACCCACACCGCCGCACGGATATGCGGGTAATACGGCGCACCCGGTGTGGTTAGCGCGGTGGCATTGTTCACCGGCAATTCAAGCGGTAACTGGAAAGAAAATGGCAGGCGTTGCTCTTGCCCGGCCTGGATTTGCAGGGCGCCACTGGCACGAAAACGCCCCAATGCATGGGCGACGCGGATGTCATCTTCGCCGGCTTCCTGCTCGGCTTCGGTCATCAGCACCAGATCTACGTATTCGATGGTTTGCTCAACGCTACCGCCTTTGATACACACCACCCCGCTCAGCGTACCGCCGGGCACCACTTGCGGATTATCCAGCACCGTATCCACCGTAGCGCCACCCACGCCCACCGCCGCAAACAGTTTCTTAAACATCGTTTCTCTCTAATTATCCGTGCAGCATATGCTGCGCTGGTTCTGATTGGTGGGCCGATAAAAAGTTTCACGCGGCAGTGAACAAAAAGATGGCTTGAGTATCTGGTGGGGTATATCGCTCAACACAAGCATTTACAATGATGATGTGGCAATACCCCAGATTAAAGATCATTCCACCATCGCCATACCCTGCACGAGCCACTGCAGCCGTTGACAGCCTTGGTACAATGACTTTTTTGCCTGCTGTCCGAGTCCTGCCATGAGTAGCCGCCCCGAACCGAACCTCAGTGCCGATTTATCCGGGCTTAATTGCCCGCTGCCGATTTTGCGCACCAAAAAAGCCCTGGCTGCGCTCGAAGGTGGCCAGCTGCTGCAAGTGACCTGCACTGATCCGGCCACGCCAACCGACTTTGCCGCCTTTTGCAAACAAACCGGCCATACGCTGGTCGAGCACTGGCAAGCTGAGGGCAAGTTTCTGTTTCTGATTCAAAAGCGCAGCGCCTAAGCCCCATACCCAAGCATGTATCGGGCGATAGGCCATAGCCAAATTAAGCCACACGGATATACCCCACAAGGATTGCCAATATGACTACCACCTTGACCATTACCCGCCCCGATGACTGGCACCTGCATTTGCGCGATGGCGCGGGCCTTGCCAGCGTGCTGCCGCATACGGCGCGTGAATTTGGCCGCGCGATTGTGATGCCCAATCTGAAGCCGCCGGTCACCAATGTGCAGCTGGCTGGGGAATACCGTGAGCGCATTCTGGCCGCCCGCCCGGCCGGCAGCGCATTCCAGCCGCTGATGACGCTCTACCTCACTGATAACACCACCCCGGCCGACATCGTGGCCGCCAAGGCCAGTGGCTTTGTGCATGGGGTGAAGCTGTATCCGGCTGGCGCCACCACCAATTCGGACGCAGGCTGTACCGATGTCAATAAAGTGCTGCCCACCATCGAAAAAATGGCCGAAGTGGGCCTGCCGTTTCTGGTGCATGGCGAAGTGGTGGATGCCGAGATCGATATTTTCGATCGTGAAGCGGTGTTTATCGACCGCATCATGAAACCGCTGCTTGAGCGTTTCCCAACGCTGCGCGTAGTGTTTGAACACATCACCACCAAAGACGCCGCTGAATTTGTCGCCAGCGCCGGCCCCAATGTGGCCGCCACCGTCACCGCTCATCATCTGTTGATGAACCGCAACGCCATGCTGGTCGGCGGCATTCGCCCGCATCTGTATTGCCTGCCCGTGCTGAAGCGCGAATTGCATCGCCAGGCGCTGGTGCGCGCCGTCACCGCTCATGATGAGCATGTGCGCCGCAAATTCTTCCTGGGCACCGATAGCGCCCCCCACGCCAAAGGCGCCAAAGAAAGCAGCTGCGGCTGCGCCGGCATGTATACCGCCCATGCGGCCCTGCCACTGTATGCCGAAGTATTTGATGCCGCCGGCGCGCTGGATAAGCTGGAAGCCTTTGCCAGCCTGAATGGCCCGGCCTTCTACGGCCTGCCGACCAATCCGGATAAGGTGACGCTGGTGAAAGAAAGCTGGACCGTGCCCGCCGAATATCAGTTTGGCGATAGCGTGGTAGTGCCATTGCGCGCCGGTGAGAGCATCCACTGGAAACTGCAGGACTAAGGCGATGGACTGGCCTCACCGTGGTTCCTGTTTATGCGGCAGCGTGCGCTATGCGGCAGGCGAATTTGCCCCGCAAATGGCGCATTGCCATTGCAGCATGTGCCGTAAATTTCACGGTGCGGCTTTCGCCACCTTTGGCAGCACCCGCGCGTTTCGCTGGCTCAGTGGCGAAGCGCTGCTGGCCAGCTTTACCGCAGCCAATGGCACGGTGCGCCAGTTTTGCCAGCAGTGCGGCAGCAGCCTTACTTTTCAATCGCCCGCCACTCCGGCCGGGGTGGTCGAGATTGCCCTCGGCACGCTGGACACCCCACTGGCACAGCGCCCCGACGCCCACATCTGGGTAGGTAGCGGCGCCGATTGGTACTCCCCCACGGCTGAGCTACCCTGCCATCACGCCGGACGTTCTTCGGAGCTTGTATGCCCATAATTCGTAGCCCACGCCAGCACAGCTGGCTGCTCTGGGGGCTGGCGCTGCTGGCGCTAGCGGTCTGGGGCCGGCCTTTGATTCAATCCACCCAGTTTGAAAATCATTTCTTCGGGCTGTTTTATTATTCGATTTTGGCGGGGCTGGCGCTGTTTTGGGCGCTGCCGAGCGAGCAGCGCCTGATCGCGGGCCAGTTTCAGCGTCGCACCCTGCTGCTGGGTCTGCTGCCGATTCGCACCCTGAGCGCGCCAGTGAGCGCGTTTCGTGAGATCCGCCTCGAGCAAGATCCGAATCTCTTCCGCCGCGATACGGTATGGCTGATGATCTGCGGCGAGCCGGACAACCCAGAGCAGGTGGCCCGCTTTGCTTTTGCCCACTGGCCGGCCAGCGCGCGCAATATCGCGGCCGCGAGCAAGCTACAAGCCGAGCTGGCCGCAGCCACCGGGCTGAGCATTATGCGCGCAGAAGACGCCGCTGCCGAATAAGCACTCATCCACTGAAAGCGTTGTAAGCGCATCGCGCTACACCGCCAGAACAAGGGCCCAACAGGCCAGAATGCTATGATCGCGGCATGATCATTTCGCCTGCTGGCCTGTTCCATGTTCAAGCTCCGAACCCTTTCTTGGCTATTTCTTCTCAGCGGTGCCGCGCACGCGGCCGACCTCGCTAGTTGTCAAAGCATCGCCGATAATCACGCCCGCCTGGCCTGCTACGATCAGCTGGCCCGCAACGTGAGCCCCGTGGCCACGCCAGCTGAAACCGGCACCAACAGCGCCACAGTAGCCGCAGCGCCGACCGAACCGAGCACCCCAAGTACAACGAATACCATAAGCCCGGTCGCGGCCACCACACTGGCCAGTGGCGATGCGTTTTCACAGCGCTGGGAGCTCGATGCCGCCGATCAAAAAGGCGTTTTCACTATTCGCCCGCATCAGCCGGTGTATTTCCTGCCGCTCTCTTGGCGGGAAAACGTGAACACCCAGCCTTGCTCGCTCAACCCGCGCAATTGCGCCAAACGCTCGGCCGATAGCTTTAAAAATGTCGAAGCCAAATTCCAGCTCTCGTTCAAAACCAAATTCTGGGAAGACATGCTAGGCAGCCCGATTGATCTATGGGGCGCCTACACCCAGCAAAGCTATTGGCAGGTTTACGATCAGGAAACCTCGGCGCCATTCCGCGAAACCGATTACCAGCCGGAAATCTGGGCCACCCTGCCTCTGGCGTTGGGCCCCGACTGGCTGCGGCTACGCATGCTCAATCTTGGCCTGGTGCACCAATCCAATGGCCAAACCTTGCCGCTCTCCCGCTCGTGGAATCGCCTGTATGCCAGCGTAGGCCTGAGCTCGGGTGATTTGTCGGTGATTATCAAGCCATGGTGGCGACTCAAAGAAGACCCAGCCGATGATGACAACCCGGCCATCACCGACTACAGCGGCCGTATGGAAACCCTGTTGACCTATCCTTGGGGCAAACATCAGTTTGCGCTCACCTGGCGCAATAATCTGAAATTTAACAGCAGTGTGCCCAATCGCTCTTACTGGCTATTGGAATGGGCCTTCCCGCTCGCCGGCCAGCTGCATGGCTATGTGCAAGCCTTTGATGGCTATGGCGATTCACTGCAAAACTATAATTTCAAAAATCGCGGCGTCGCATTGGGTGTGTCGCTGGTGAACTGGCAATAAACCGCCGGCCACTCCTTCGCGCCTCGCGCGCTGACTAGTGGCCATAATCTAGCGGCTGAACGTCTTGCAGCGTGCCATTCACAAAGCGCAGCTGCATCATCAGCTTATCGCGGCCAAAGTTATACACCCACACGGTGACTTCGTTGCCGGGCTGGCTGCGATCGACTACCCATTCGCCCCAGCGATTGCGATAGCGGGCCGGCTCGATCAGCGTACTGATCTCGCTGGGCTCGCCGCATTTGCTGCGGATTGAGGCTTGGCTGTCTTCCACCGTGACCAGCCGATTGCCACAGCGCAAATTCGTATCAGCCCACGCGGCCTCCGTACCCAATAGCGCCAGTGCCACGGGTATTACCATCCATGCTTTATTCAAAATAATCTCCAAGGCAATACCTCGTACAGGTATCGCCATTCATACATCGTATCAGCACCCAGCCAGCCCGCGCAGCGCAAGGCCGCAGTCTGGCTGCTAGTATAGAAGCGCCACCCTGAATGGAGCGCGAACCACTGTGCAACTTGGCGATTTCGTTTATGCCCTTACCGTCGCCCTGATCGGCCTGGGCGGCTGGCTGTACGCCCGCCACGAATCCGTGCAGCAAGTGCGCCTGCAGCGCTACTGGCTGCTGGCTTGCCTGTGTATCGCGGGCGGGCTTTGCCTCGAAATCGCCGCCGAACACCTGCCCGCCTGGACTCTCGCGCTGGCCATCAGCCTGATTGCCGCTGGCAGCCTGCTGCAAAGCCATAGCTTGGGTTTGCTCCTCAACCCACCGCAAACCCTCTGCCGCTTTAACTGGAGTCTGCTGGGCGTTGCCAGCAGCGCCGAGCTCTTAGCCAGCTTTGGCCTACTGCCTGCGCGCTTGAGTATGCTGCTAACCGCGCTCACGCTAGCCACCTGCTTTTTGCTACTTAGCTGGCGCTTTTGGCAGCACGAGCAAGCCTTTGGCCGGCGCTGGCCGGGTATGTTGCCCCTATTGGGGCTACTGGCGGCCGGCTGTTTTCTATTTCGCGCCGGCCTTATCGCCCTGCTGAGCGACAGTTTTTCGCCGCTGCTGGAGCAGTTTTTATTTCTGATCGCCTCTACCTGCAACATCATGATGAGCCTGGGGCTTAATCTTTTGCTGCTACGGCAAACCAATCAGGCGCTTTCTCGCCTGGCGATTCAGGACGCGCTCACCGGCGCCCTGAATCGCCGCGGCCTATATGACGCCGTTGCAGCCTTGCCCGCCCCCACGCGCGAGCCCGTGAGCGTGGCACTGATCGATCTGGATTACTTTAAACAAATCAACGACCACTACGGCCATGCCGTCGGCGACGATATTCTGCGCCAGCTGGTGGGCCATTTGCAGCGCACGCTGCGCCCGCACGATCTGATCGCCCGCTATGGTGGCGAAGAGTTTTGCGTGCTGCTACCCGGGCTTGATCAAACCACCGCCAGCCGGCTGCTGGATGAAATCCGCGCCACGTTTGCCAGCCAAAGCTGGAGCGACACCGTGCCCGAGCTACGCTGCAGCTTCTCGGCCGGGGTGAGCGAGTGGCAAACCGAGCAAGACCCCGACAGCAATTTCGCCCTTGCTGATCAGCGGCTGTATCAGGCCAAAGCCGCTGGCCGCAATCAAATTCACCCGACCCCGCGCGGCCATTGATCATCCTTGGCTTGCGCCCCCGCCGGTGGACGGGGATAATCGCCCCCGCGAAGCGGGACAGATCATCGCTGCCGTGGCAACACGGGGGAGGAAAGTCCGGGCTCCATAGAGCAGAATGCCGGCTAACGGCCGGGCGGCGTGAGCCGACGGACAGTGCAACAGAGAGCTGAACCGCCGATGGCCCCGCAAGGGGATCAGGTAAGGGTGAAAAGGTGCGGTAAGAGCGCACCGCGGCGCTGGTAACAGTCGCTGGCAGGGTAAACCCCATTCGGAGCAAGACCAAGCAGTAGGCGTTGAGGTTGCTCGCTGAGTCTACGGGTAGGTTGCTGGAGCGCGGTAGTAATGCCGCGCCTAGAGGAATGATGATCACGGGTGGCAACACCCGGACAGAACCCGGCTTATCGGCCCGCTTCGCCCTTTCTAAGCCCCACTCAAATCGGCAACAAGCCACAATCGCCATTCACACCCGGCCTAGCGACGGTGAATCACCGCTTTACACATACTGCAGTTGCCGACGCTCCGCCTGAATAATCGAGAGATACACCAGCGTGGCGCTCAGGCCAAACTCACTTTTGGCTTCATTCACCGCTTGATTCAGATTCATGCCCTGCGCCATCCGCTGCTGAACAAATTGCTGTACTTGCTCATTCATTGCACTACTCCTGCCAACTGATCATGCAGAAATTGTGCCTGCACTGCCCATCGGCGCGCGTGGTAACAATACCCCGTTGGCATGTGCATAAATTACGTCAAGGCCTGTCAACCAGCGCCAAAGGCCGATGCAAAATAATCGCCCCTACAAATCAAACGACAGGTATAAGGCCGCAAGCTCTATCTACTGTGCCTTGCGCGTAAATACCCATACCCCCGCCTGTAATTCAGGCGGCACAATCAGCTGAGATAAAGCAGGCGCTTCGCTCCAATCAAACGCAGTTTGGGTTTCATAATCGGCCCAATTGCCAGTGATAAAGCGCGAATGGCTGCCGATCACAATATACGTCTGCACGCAGCGCTGCCGGAAAATCTGCCGCTCAAAGCCATTCCCAGCCGGCGGCCAGCTGCATATCACCACCTCCGGCTGATACCGCTGAATCGCCTCAATCGCCCCGAGGCGCTCTACTTCAGGCGGATAACTCACCACTTTTTCCCAGCTGTAATCATCGCTGCAACGCAGCGGCACGCCAGCCTCGCGTAAAAACCGGCTTAAAGTACCATCCCCGGCGGCGATTTCCAGCGCCGAGCGCCCCTGCAGCAACTCAGCCAGCGCGCTAATCAATTCCCGAGTGTAAAAACACCAGATCCCGCGCTTTTCCACCAGTGGCATTAGGTATTGCTTTTGCCAGATCAGCGGCCAAAGCCTGCGAAACCAGCGCAGCGACACGGGCTTGCGCACCAAATCATGCGCAAAGAGCAGCCGTTGCGCCAGCAGGCCATTCCATAAATTAAAACGCACCTTGCCGCTTTTCACGCCAGTGGCCAGCGAAAAGGCATACTGCCGCAAGGCGAGCTCAGCCAAACGCAAGCGCACTTGTTGCTCAACAAACAAGGCAAATGCGCGCCCATCACGTTCACCGGCCAGAAAACGGGCATCCGGCTGTGCTCGCTGCGCGGCTTTAGCCAGCAGGCGCTTGAGTTCAGCCGGATCACGGCGGGCAAACGTCTGCGCCAGCTCATCGCGCACCCCGGCCCACAAAGCGGGAAAAGCCGCGGCCAATTCGCTAAAACCCGGGTTTTGCTGCAACCAGGCCCATGTTTGTTCTGCACTTTGCTGCGCCATTTTGCTCCCCTCTGGCCAGCCACTACCGTAGCAAAGCCAAGCCCACCTGCGCAAACCATCCAGCGCCGGCCCCAACAAAGCGCAACGAGCGCCACATTTTTGCCACACATCGGCTCACCTGCGCCATTTTTCGCAATTAACCTTGACGCAAGCCAGTGAATACGCTTTAATTGCAACCCTTGTGAGCAGCAATGCACACTGGCCAATTAGCTCAGTTGGTAGAGCAGCGGATTGAAAATCCGCGTGTCCGTGGTTCGATTCCGCGATTGGCCACC